>CANPDS010000161.1 GCA_947573015.1 uncultured Muribaculum sp. | reverse complement strand
CGGACCATATGCCGTGGTCAGTATTGCAGAGGACCATAATGGCGATATATGGCTCGGAACAGCTTGTGGTGTGATTGTGATACACAATCTCCGCTCTATGCTTGCCAATCGGGACAATTCGGTGGAGCGTGTGAAAGTACCACGCAATGATGGTACATCTCTTGCTGACTATCTTCTTGACAATCAGTCTATTACATCTATTGCGGTGGATGCGGGAAATAATAAATGGTTAGGCACTACCGCTTCTGGTGTGTATTATGTGTCGTCGGACGGGCGTGAGATTCTTGAGAATTTTACTCGCGATAACAGCATGATACCTTCGGATGTAGTGCAATCAGTAGTGTGTGATCCCAATAGTAGCGATGTGTATTTTGGTACAACTAATGGTCTTGCCGTGTATCACAGTACCGTGGCTCCGGCTGCGGATGACTTCAGCGAGGTATATGCATATCCCAACCCTGTACGTCCTGATTATTCAGGCTGGATTACAATAAAGGGTCTGATGGATAATTCGTTGGTTAAGATTGCAGATTCTGCCGGCAATGTATTCTTGCAGACCCGTTCGGAAGGTGGCATGGTGATATGGGATGGCTGCAATGCCGCAGGAGAGCGTGTTCCAACAGGAGTTTACTATGTCTATGCTTCACAGAATCAGGATAATAATTCAAACGGAGCTGTGACAAAAATACTCGTAGTAAAATAGAAATGACACTATTGTAATAGTGTCTGTCAGTTGAGGAATGGCTCAGGCGCAACGCATACGATTCATCTCTTTTCTTCAGATTCTCGGTGTGATTTTGGTCATACTCGGACATTCTCTACATGAATATCCTGGTGACTTTCATCAATTCTGGTTTTATAGGATGTTTCAGACGGTAAGGATGCCTCTTTTTGTATTTATCTCAGGATTTCTTTTTATGATCTCCATGATGAAAAAGGGGGACTCAGTATCATTCGTAGGATTTGTAAAGAATAAGACGCAGCGTCTGTTGTTGCCATATTTTTTTCTTGCTGTGGTGACATTTGTGCCACGTTCGCTTATGTCGGGTTATGCTGATGATGCGATAACGATGGATATATCATCATTTTTAGAGTCGATTTTTTTCTCAGATCGGCTTACTATAGTGTTCCTATGGTTTCTTCCGGTTATATTCACCATGTTATGTATAGCATTTTTAGGTCTGAGATTATTTAAAGACAAGGTGGCTATATTTTTCTTGGTTGGTGGAATTTTGGCTCTGACGGGGTATTTTGGTGTAAATCAATGGTCGTGGACATTTCTTGGAATAGGTAGGGTAGCCGGACTTTCCATATTCTTTATCATAGGAATGGCATATGGCTATTGGCGGCATAAAATTGATATGTTATTGGGAAAATGGTGGTTAGGAGGGATATGTGCTGCATTGTGGCTCATGCTTTTCTATATTGGAGATATTCCTGATATGTTTCGGCTTATATGTTCTTTGGCAGGGCTTGCAATGCTTATCTCATTCTCTTTGATAGTGTGTGAATGGCCTTTGGGTTGGAGACATCTTGAAGGGTATAACTATATGATGTATCTTCTGTCGTGGTTTACGTGTGTGGCCTCACAACAGATACTTCATCATTTTACTGACTTTCCATGGTGGGTATATACTCTAATAGCACTGGTTACCAGTATATATATACCTTGGTCAATAGGAAAGATATTACATAAATCTTCAAAGAATTGTATGATTTCTCGTAAAATACTTTTTTTATTAGGATATAATCCGAATAAATATGTAAACTAACTAAATGATAACTGCTTCGATTGTAACACATTGTACGGCACCAAATGTATTAAAAAATGCATTGGATTGCGTATACTCATCATCAATATCAAAATGTTGGGTAATTGATAATTCACCAAATGATTATTTAAAAACAGTAGCTATTAATGGCGGTGCGCAATATCTACATGTAGATAATAATGGTTTTGGAGCAGGGCATAATCTGGCTATACGAGAAATATTAAATCTTGATGTAGATTATCATATAGTAATGAATGCGGATGTTTCATGGGAAGGCGATGTTGCAGAAATATTGAAAAACTACATGGATGATAATCCACAGGTAGGCATGTGTATGCCACGTGTAGTTTATCCGGACGGAGTTTTGCAATATGCTTGTCGCATGTTGCCTACTCCATATGATGTTTTTGGTAAACGCTTTCTTCCAAAGAAATTGATGAAGAAACGATTGGAGCGCTATCTATTAGCAAATATTGATCATAATAAGCCATTTAATGTACCATATTTATTGGGTAGTTTTATGTTTTTAAGATGTGATGCATTAAAGAAAGAAGGGCTTTTTGATGAGAGGTTTTTTATGTACCCGGAAGATATCGATCTTACGAGGCGTATCCATAGAAATTGGAAGACTATGTTCATACCTATAGTAACAATAACTCATGTCCATGAAGCTGCTTCTCGAAAATCGTACAAAATGCTTAAAATCCATATTTTGAATATGATACGATACTTCAATAAATGGGGATGGTTTATTGATAAAGAGCGCAGAAAATTTAATAAAAGATTATTGAGTGATGCTCCAAAAGGTGGAGATGAAATAGGTCGTGGATAATATGATCTCGATAGTTATTCCGGTTTATAATGTAGAAGCATACTTTGAGGAATGCTTGCAAGCGTTGTATGTGCAGGTATATGGTGATTTTGAGGTCGTGATGGTTGATGATGGTTCAACTGATGGTAGTGGTGAAATATGTAGAAAATGGACCGAACGAGATAAACGTTTTCGACTTATATCAAAGTCAAATGGGGGATTATCATCGGCAAGAAATGCCGGGATAGAGGCATCCAACGGTGATTATATAACTTTTGTGGATAGTGATGATGCTGTTCATCCTCATTATTTAAGTATATTGATGGAAATGGCTTCTCGATCAGAATATGCCATTGTTGGTGTAGGAATGACTCGTTTTACTGATGAGATGCCTTTAATAGATTGTAAAATAGAAAAATTGTTCCATTATCTTCCGGAAGATGCGCTAAAAGAGATGCTTTATCAAAATGGAATGCTTATAAATTCAGCTTGTGGAAAGCTTTTCAGCCGGGAATTAATAGGGGATATACGCTTCAGGGAGGGCATTATGTATGAGGATCTTGAGTGGATGACAAGAGTGTTGGAGGGGATGCCGAAGTCTAAGCGTGTAGGTATATGTGATGCGCCGCTGTATTTCTACCGTAAGCGAGAGGGGAGTCTGATAGAGACTTTTTCGCTGAATAGGTTTGATGTGCTTGATGTGACGCGTGAGATAGAGGATAGGGCACAGGAAGTGGCTAAAAAGAGTAGGGTATACAGAAATGCTAAAGGTGTACTACGTGCGGCGCGTGACAGACGATTGAGCGCTAATTTCGATATATTCATGCAGCTATCAAAGCCTGGACGTGAGGAGTATGCCACTCAGCGGCAGGAATGTTGGCGTGAGATAAAACGGCTGAGGATAGGTTCGCTATTTAATCCTCATGTGCGACGAAAGAACAGGCTGGGTATATTGCTGTCATTTCTTGGACCAAGAATATGCGGAGCGGTGGGTGCACGCTTTTTGGATCTTCTTAAAGCATAAAAATGCATGTAAATCTTGCGTCGGGCGATACAATTGACTATATTTGATGTTTAGTAAGTACAGGTGCTCTGAGAGTAGACTATGACGGGATACATTGAGGGGCGGCTGGATAAACTATGGTAATCTACGATAACAGGACACTATGAATCTGAAATATAGCGATGAACAGGATAAGTGCTACGGCGTGACGGGAATGGCCGTAAGCCTTGTGATATGGGATGCCGACGATATGCTGGCGCATATTGACATGGATGCTGATGAGAGTGTTGAATTTGTGCCTGAATATTATTTTTCCGGCAATCCGCGGTTGTCAGCCAAAGTAGCATGGCAATATATCGTAAAGCATTATCAGGCATCGATGGGTATGATGATAGGCAATGTTATGTGCCGTCATCATCTGTTGCAGCATAAATCGCCCGACAGCGCCACCCGCAAGGCTCTTCTCGAATGTGTTGAGCAGGAGGGGGTAGAGTCGTGTTCGCTTGAGAGCGATGAGATACATCGTCTGTTTGACCGCAGTTATTCTTATCTTGACCGTGTCTTCGCACATTCCGGAGTGCAGAATGTGGTGCGAGATTTTGCACGTGAGCTTCAGGAGCAACGCACTCTAAGCCGTGGGGATGTTGCGGAAATGCTTGCCGCACTGCGCAATCTATAGCATACCTTGCTCGACGAGCACGCACACGCGCTCTATGATGGCATCTTCCTCGTTTTTGTCCGGGCGGAAATCCGTCTTCAGATTCACGCCGAAAAACTTTCCGAATGTCTGCCAGAAACCGGCCCGGAATGTGCCGAGAAAGGCTTTGAGAATGGAGTAGGAGGATTGGTTGGTCTCACGGTTGATGAGTTTGACCAGCATCTTACCCTGTGATTTTGTAAACTTCTTTAGCTGAGGCTTATACTGTTTGAACACCTCTTTCTCCATCTGCTCAAGATGTTTCTGCTTCTCTTCCTTCGACGACATTGTCTCCATGTATTCGTATGTCTCAAGGATGGTCTCGGCTATCATCTTGGCATAGGGTAGGGTGCGCTTCACATCGCGCACAGTGCGCCAGTAGAATTGCTCCTGCTTCTTGTTTTTAAACTTAATAGGGGGGTAGTATGTGATGTTGTTGAGGACCACCATCACGCTTGTGTCGCCCTCTTCGGTCACGAAGTGGTATTGTCCGCGCACGAGCGGCACGCGTGCATCCTTGATCGAGAGTTCATCGATCGTTCCGTCGAAGCGTTCATCAAGCGCTACGCTGTCGGCGCTGGCCGACAACATAGTGCGAAAGATGATTAATATGATGATCCACAGTCGATACCTCATGCAAAAACAATGCGTGGGTGGCTAAAAAAGTTCGGAGATTACTGATGAGGATAGTCGATGGTGTAGTGTAGACCGCGTGATTCCTTGCGTTCCATGGCCTGACGCATTATCAGGTATCCTACGTTGATTATGTTGCGCAACTCGCATATCTCACGTGATGCCTTGGAGCATTTGAATAGGCGCTCTGTCTCCTCATAGAGTATGTCCAGACGGTTCCATGCGCGTTTGAGGCGCAGATCTGAACGTACGATGCCTACATATGTCGACATGATCTGTCCCACTTCCTTTATGCTCTGTGTGATGAGTACCATTTCTTCGGGATGTCGTGTGCCTTCGTCGTTCCATTCGGGCACATCGTTGCGGAAAGCATATCGGTCCTTTACGGCCATTGCATGGTGGGCAGCGGCGTCGGCATATACTACTGCTTCTATCAGCGAATTGGATGCCAGACGGTTGCCTCCGTGCAGACCGGTGCATGAGCATTCGCCTACGGCATACAGGCGGCTGATCGATGACTCTCCGTTGGTGTCAACCTTTATGCCGCCACACAGATAGTGGGCTGCCGGAGCCACCGGTATGTAGTCTTTTGTAATGTCGATTCCGAGCGACAGGCATTTTGCGTAGATATTCGGGAAATGATGGCGTGTCTCTTCAGGATCCTTATGTGTCACGTCGAGATACACGTGGTCGTCGCCATTCAGCTTCATCTCCGAGTCGATGGCACGTGCCACGATATCACGTGGCGCGAGCGACAGGCGCGGATCGTATTTCTGCATGAATTCCTCGCCTTTAAGGTTGCGCAGCACGGCTCCGTATCCGCGCATGGCTTCGGTGATAAGGAAGGATGGGCGGTCGCCGGGATGGTATAGAGCCGTTGGGTGGAACTGTATGAACTCCATATCCTTGACGGTGCCTTTGGCACGATATACCATGGCTATGCCGTCGCCAGTTGCTACAAGAGGATTGGTGGTGGTGGTGTAGACTGCACCTACGCCACCGGTGGCCATGAGTGTGATACGGGCCAGAAAAGTGTCTACCTTGCCTGTGGTGGGATTGAGCACATAAGCTCCGTAACATGTGATGTCGGGAGTGCGTCGGGTCACGATTTTTCCCAGATGGTGCTGAGTGATGATCTCTATGGCGAAATGATCCTCGTAGATGTCGATGTTGGGATTTGCCTTTACGGCCTCGATGAGCGATTGCTGTATTTCGGCGCCAGTGTTATCGGCATGGTGCAGTATGCGGAATTCGGAGTGTCCGCCCTCGCGGTGGAGGTCGAA
>CANPDS010000160.1 GCA_947573015.1 uncultured Muribaculum sp. | reverse complement strand
AGATGGCTTTTGAAAGGTGCGATACCTTTGGCTGTACCGGTCCATCCAAGGTAGTTCCAGGTGGTACATCCGTAGCATCCGGCATATCGTGGACTGGTTTGTGTGAAGCGGCCGTTATTGCCATATGTAGGATACCAATAAGTAAATCCATCTGTATCTTTAGCTTTATCCTTGATATAGCGGTACTCGGTTAGGAGAGCGGAGAACGTCTGAGTGTCATCGAATTTAATGTCGCTGTATGACTGATGGCGCAGCTGATATGTTCCGATACGTCCATGGGTGTCTTCGTCATAGCCATCTCCGTATACATATGGCTTAAAGTATTCGAACACTACCACACCTGAAATTTTGCCAGATCCGTAAGGCAGCTTCTTGCCATCGCGACGGTAGGGACATGTGGTGTTTGTGTAAAGATATATGCTTGAACCCTGAATGTCTCGCATAAGACGTGGATATTTTGTGAGACGGTGACAGTTGTCGGCAAGGGTATAGCCATCGTGGATCGGGGCGAGAGAGCCTTTGCGTATGGGGAATTCACAGTCTTTCAAAGTGACGAATGTATATATGTCGTCATCATTGAGTTCGGATATATATTTCTCTTTGACAGGAATGTCAGAGGCTGTGCCTGCAGTGCGACCTACGATCATGGTGGTATTGATGCCAGAGAGCGAATATCTGTAGGGATCATTCTCTCCACGCAGGATTGCGCCTTTCACAAGCAGTTCAACATGGTCGTAGCGGTCGAACACATTATCTTCGGCGGTTTCGGTTAGGATATTGAATCCGAGTTTGCCATCTTCGCTTTCAAGATATATTGTGCGGTTGCTGATCGAGTAGTCGATGCTGGTAGGAGTGGTCTGGATATTGTCGCCGGCATTGCCTGAATTCTTATCGCTTACTACATAACCGGATATTATATAGTAGTCATCAATGGTTACATCAGCACTCATTACAGCCATATTCATTATCTGCTGGAATGTGGCTTTCGTACCAAGCTCGTCGTTGCGGCTCATTTGTGTGACATAGAGGGTTGTAGTCTGCAATTCTCCCCATCCATTGTCGAATGAAAGGTTGAGAGTAGCGCTACGGGGATTCTGTGAGGCATTTGCATCGAATGTGATGTTGAGTTTGCCGTTCGTCTCTCCAACACCTTTAATCCAATCAGTGCCTTCGCCACCGGTATAGGTGATATCAGATGTTACTTCCTCGTCAAATTCAAGATTAGTGTCCATTCCAGCTTCAGATGAGCCAGACGAAGAGCCCTTTATGATAAGAGTGCCTGATTCAAGATTGAGCGTTGGATTTATGAGGCCATACTGGCGTAGTGTAATTGTATCGGCCAAAGCTGTGCCCTGTGCGCGGACGATTACTTTGGTCATACGCGGAAATTCCGGATTACTATCATAATCAATATAGAATTTACCGTCACCATTGATGTTTTTTACGCTGATCTCGGCCCAAGGTGTTTCTTCCTCGAACTCAAGCAGACAGTTTTGATTGGATAGTAGCTGTAGATCTACATGTCCGGCATTGGAACTGACGGTGAACATCTTTGCCGATGTGCCAAATTCCAACGGTGTGCTGTCGTCGATAGCATCGTCGCTGCACGCCGTAACCAATGTTACGGCGGCGCAGACGATGAGATTTCTGATAATCGGGATATTATATTTCATGTTGATATGAGTCTTTACTTGTTATATTTGATAGAGATGCACTCGAAACGTAGATAATTCTTCGCTTTGTCGGTCTCTTGTTTTGCTTGGGTAAGGTTGCCGCCGATGACACCTTTGTTGATGTCGTAAGTGACTTTGGCTGCGACTTTCATGCGTACATAGACTTTGTCATGACCGAACATCTCGTCGGGGAGATCAAATACGTGCTCTGCGTTACCACCAGGAGCATCCATGGCTGTATGGCCGTTGACTACAGTCTGGTAAATTACCCATTTTTTCTTGACGCTTGTAAAGTTGACGCCATCTGTAGAGTATTCAATATTCCATTGTGTAGGAACTTTGCCGTCGGTTTTATGCTGATAGCCGCCGCCAACAGCAAGGGAAAGAGTAAGGTGTTTGCCGGAAATGCCCTTTGTGGAGAATTCCCAGGTGATGGATTTGCCTCGACTACCCGAAGGAGCGGTGAAGTCCCACCAATTGGCTCCACAATAGTAGAATGCGCGAGTAATATTGTCACCGCCCCAGGCTTCTGTATAGAATCCTCCGGTCAGTACATTGCAATCCTTACCAAGTTCGACATTTGTTGACATGAAACCTTCGCCTTCGTTTGCCTTGACTTTTGTCTTGTCTGTTGCATCAGGACGGATGATGTCGGAAGCTGATTGCCATTTCCAAACGGCGATGTTCTTGGAGAATGATG
Organism: uncultured Muribaculum sp.; assembly: GCA_947573015.1. Classification (GTDB taxonomy): domain Bacteria; phylum Bacteroidota; class Bacteroidia; order Bacteroidales; family Muribaculaceae; genus Muribaculum. The sequence continues at coordinate 3,898 of CANPDS010000160.1, read as the reverse complement.
ACACACTCTTGTCAAGATTCATATCCTCACGCTTGAATACACGGATCTGGTAGCGGCCCATTTCGTTGTTGGCATTCTGCTGTTGTAGTGGAGCGTAGACTACTACGGCACCGACAGTACCTGATCCGACGGGAATTGGTATTTCATTTGTGTTGATAAGCCACGGTGTCTATTCTTTAACAAGCATCGGGATGTGGTCGCCGTTGATGTCGCGGAAGAAGCGCACACCGCAGTCGTATTGTGATTTGCCAGCAAGTCCCTTGGAGTTGAGTTCCGACTTCATCACGAGGGCACCGCGGAGGTTGATCCAAGAACCGCGAGGTACGGCAACTTCCATATCCTGCAGTACTACGAATGTGTTGATGTCATCGTCGGTAAGCTGATTGATATGCTTTGTCTTTGATGTAATGTCGCTTTCGCTTCCGGCAGTCGTCTCAAGAATGTTTGACGCTGACATGTTGCGGATGGTGTAACGAGTAGGATTATCCTCGCGCTCGATTGTCAGACCTGCAAGAGCTATCTTGACCATAGCATAGCGTGGCAGAATGTTTGGATCGACACCGTCGGCGAGCTTGACACGGAAGCCGTACTGGCCGTCGAGGCTCTGGATATAGGCTGTGCGTGTGGACTCAGATTGGTCAACGGTATCCCATGTCGGTTTGGGATTGGTCTCGGAGTTGGGGTTGCCGGGATCGGATATTACGCGAGCAAGAATGAAGTCGCGTTCTGGAGCATATGTTCCTGCGGCTGTAAGTTTTGCTCTAAGATCAGCGAATGCGATTTCAAGAGCCGGTTCGGCCTGCACTACTTTGCGTGTGGTTGTGACGGTACCTTGTGGTCCACTATATGTAATGGTGATTGTGGCATGACGTTCACCGTGGTATGTGCTTTCAAGTATTGAAGCATGCAGACCGTCGGGTTCGAGTGTTATGTTTGAAATCCACTCTTCTCCCGGTTCGTCGTAACTTACGGTTACGGTAGTGTTGTCAAAGAACATTTCCATGTTTGTGGTCCATGGAAGTACTTCGTCTTTTGCAAATGACTCAACTTCAGCCGGTGTGTCGGGATTGTCGAAACGGAAATAACCGTTTTCAGCTTCTTGATTTACAAGACATGATGCTGAATATGTCTTGCGGCTTACGTTGTCGTATACCGATACTGTGATTTTAGCAATTCGTGTATCGCTGGTTGTGTTTTCGGCTGTTGTGAATGTTATGAAATCTTCATTTACTGAAACATCGCTTATCCAACCGTTTTCGCCTTCGGCTGCAGGTTCAAATGTCTCGCCATCGGTGGTGTATGTGACAGCAGTTGTCATGCGGTCAAGCGCAAGACCCATGTTTGTCTCCATACCGAGAGATACGGTAGATCCCCATTCTGGCATTGCGAGAGTCTTTTTTGCAAGAACAACCTCAGCGCTGGTGAGATATCCAGACTGTACCATGTCGATCTCTTCCGTATTGTTGCCGGAATTAATCACCACGACAGCCTTGCGCTGTATGCCTGGGTTTATGGCGTAGTTGAAGATAAATTCTCCGTTTTCTTTTCCAGATGCTTTTTCGATTGAAGCCCATGATGCATCGGCCGGATTCTTCAATGTCGCGGTCCAATTTCCGGTGGAATACACGAGCACATGCGTAGTACCTCCTCCAGCTCCAAGTTTCAGCTCGTTCTGAGTGACGGCAAGTGGAAGTTCCAGCTTATAGTCCTCTTCACAGGATGACATCATCAGCACAGTGCATAGCAATAGTGCGAGTTGTCGGAGTTTACCTGTTATGATTGATTTTTTCATTTTGTCTGAGATTTATAAGTGTTTATAGTCCGTCGGCTTTATATGCATCATTGTCAAGAGCATACCCTGAGTAGACTACTTCTGTGTCGGGAATAGGATAATATTCGTGGCATGGACGCATGTTGTTCTGTACAGATGCGTAGCCTGTAAATGCGTTTGTGCGTTCGTACCATACACCCCAGCGCACAAGGTCAAATTTACGTTGGAATTCACCGAACAGTTCACGTGCACGCTCATCCATTATTTCTTGAAATAGTTTGGTCCAGTTGCGGAAAGTGTAATCGTCGACTCCGGCACGGCGTTTTACTTTGTTCAAGTATTCTACTGCAAGTGTCTGATCGGATTCTTTCATACATAGGCATTCGGCCTTCATGAGCAAAGCGTCAGCATAACGGAATACCTTGTAGTTGTTGGAATCATATGTTCCAGACATTCCTGGACACCAGAATTTAGGCCCGAAGAATTGGCCATTTGGAGAGAATGTCTGACCATTGTAAGTAGTATGGACTAATGTTAATTCATCTCGTTTGTCAGCAATTCCTTGGTATAATAGCGAACCATAGAAGTATGGTGATGGACGCATTGGGGACCATGCTGTAGCGTCGACACCGAGTTCCGGCATCTCAACTCCGGCATATATTGCGCTCCCTGTGGTTTTGGGATAAGGCATACAGACCGCTGCTACATTTGATGTATATACGACACCGCCGGCAGTGTATGTATGCTGTATTTCGAAGATAGATTCAGGTGTGTTTTTATTTCTGAACATTATATCTTCGAGGGGATATTGGTCAAGATTGCCATATATGCTCTCAAGATGTTCAATGGCATCAATTGCTGTGTCCCAAAGTTTGTTCCACATTGCCATTTTGGCAATCAGCATCCATCCCATTGCAGCTCCGGCACGGTTGCCTTCGACCTCACTGGTGCGAATTTGATCGATTTGAGGCAGAATCTCCTGTAGATCGGCGATGAGTTCGTTTCGTGTGTCTACGGCTGACATGCGTGGTAGATGTGCTACTTCGGCCTGGATTTCTTCGGTAGCAACATCTACAGTATAGAAGGGAACATTTCCGAAGAAACTTGTGAGAACGTAATAGTAGAATGCTCTCATTATTTTACCTTCGGCAATCAATGGAGTCTTTTCTTGTTCGGAGAGAGGAGAACGTGTTATTCCGGCTATTGCTGCGTTGCAGTACATGACGCCTCTGTAACCATAGGTCCAAACGTTAGCTCCGTGGCGAGGCTGGGATGGAGAAATATCGAGCTGAGCGTCCTGTGTGCCAGATGCTGCCCAGGCAAGATCGGTTGTCGACTCTGTCGCGAGCATCATCTGATAAGTGTATATTGACTTAAGTGGTATATAGCATGAGTTGAGGGCTGCCACACATTGCGATTGGGTTTGGTAGAATGTTTCAGGTTGGGTGAAACTTTCCACCTCCTCCTCAAGAGAGCATGAAGAGAAGACTGTGCTGACAGCCACCGCTATTGTCGTGAATAAATATTTGAGTTTCATATTTTACTGAATTAAATTCGGTTGGACAAATATGACTGACTATCAGTAACGAGCCTGGAGGCTGAATACGATTGTACGAGCCTTGGGATATGCACCCATATCGACGCGTCGGAGGGTTGCATCTTCGCTGGATGAAACGTCGGGATCAAAGCCGTTGTATTTCTTCCATAGGTAGAGGTTTTCTCCTGAGACGGATACCTGAAGGTCGCGTATGAATTTGCACTTGTCGCTGAAATCGAAAGTGTAGCCTACGGTTATGTTTTTGAGACGTAGATATGATGCGTCGTGTACCATGAAATCAGATGGCACAGCGGCATTGAATGCGCCTGCTCGTGGATAGTCTGATTCTGGATTACGTACAGGATGCCATGCATTTAGCATATAGCGATACTGGTTGGTATAGTCACTACCAGACATGTAAAGTTCGGAGTAGTTGTAGATCTTGCCACCGATTGAGTAAGTGAAATATACTCCGAGGCGGAAGTTTCCGATACGGAAGTTATTTTGTAAACCACCATACAATATGGGGTCGGCATTGCCAAGATATACGAGGTCATCCTGACTCAGGACACCATCGCGATTCTGGTCAA
>CANPDS010000159.1 GCA_947573015.1 uncultured Muribaculum sp. | reverse complement strand
ATGACTACCACGCGCTCTACACCGCCAACAAGATACAGCTCGGTAAGACAACGGCTGTGCCTACCGCCACTACCGACAAACTCCTTGCGGAACTGCGCGATGGCGAGCCTTCGGCCAACGACAAGCGTTATCTTGAGACTCTTTACTACCAGTTTGGCCGCTATCTGTTGATCGCTTCCTCGCGTCCAGGCTCACTGCCTGCCAATCTTCAGGGCGTATGGTGTGAGAAGACCGCCGGAGCATGGAACTCCGACTACCACACAAATATCAATGTGCAGATGAACTACTGGCCCGCCGAGCAGACCAATCTCTCGGAGTGCCATATGCCGATGATCGATTTCGTCAATCAGCTGGCTCCCCACGGAGTTAAGACCGCGCAGCATTACCATGCCCGTCCCGACGGACGCGACGTGCGCGGCTGGACCACATATCACGAGGTGAACGCGTGGGGCAATACCGCTCCTGCTGCGGAGGGCACACATTCCTACTTCCCCGAAGGTGGTCTCTGGATATGCCAGGATATCTGGGAACACTATCTCTTCACTCAGGACACAGATTTCCTGCGCCAGAACTATAAGACTCTACTTGACGCATGCCTATTCTGGGTCGACAACCTGTGCGAGGATGAGCGCGACGGCACTCTTGTAGCCTCTCCGTCGCTCTCGCCGGAGCATGGCGACTTCTCTTTGGGATGTACCGCCACACAGGGTATCATTTACGAGATGTTTACAGCAGCTATCGAGGCTGCCGACATACTTGGCCGTGGCGACGAGAGCGAAGTGAAGGAGATCGAGGCGGCACGCTCACGCCTGTCGATGCCTAAGATCGGTATGGGTGGTCAGTTTATGGAGTGGAAGGATGAGGTAAGCCGCGACCTTACAGGCGACGGATCATGGAACCGCGAGGAGCAGCGCTATGTCAACACCCATCGCCACACCAACCATCTGTTCTGGCTGCACCCCGGCTCGCAGGTGGTGCCCGGACGCTCCGACGAGGAGACCAAGTATGCCAACGCAATGAAGATCACTCTCAACACCCGTGGCGATGAGGGCACAGGATGGAGCCGTGCGTGGAAGCTCAACTTCTGGGCACGCCTGCGCGACGGTAATCGTGCGCATTCCCTGCTCAAGGGTTGCATGAACCTTACTCAGAATGGTTCCAATATGCCCGGTGGTGTGTTCAAGAATCTCTTCGATGCACATCCACCATTCCAGATCGACGGCAACTTCGGTGTGACCGCCGGTATCGCAGAAATGCTTCTCCAGAGTCAGGGTGGCGCTATCGAGTTGCTCCCGGCGCTTCCCGACGATTGGGCCGACGGCAGTTTCTCCGGAATGCGTGCCCGTGGTGGCTATGAGGTCAGTGCCGAGTGGGAGGGTGGCTGCATATCCACCGCTACCATAGTGAAAGTGTCGGGTCAGGGAGGTGAGTGTCGCGTGAAGTTCCGTGGAGCCGCATCGGCCGAAGTGCAGGGCGCTACCGTCATAGAGCGTATCGGAGCCAACGAGCTTGTGCTTGACGTGACTTCCGGTGTCACCGTGACACTGGTCGGCACCACATGCCCCGCACCTGATGAAGGCGGTGATCCAGAAACTCCCGACTTGACTTTCAATCATGAGATTCCCGGCACTATTGTGGCCGGCCTTTTCGACAGCAAGGAGGGGAGCTATTATCATAAGCAGGCTCTCGACGGCACTGTCTACAGCAAGTACCCTTTCAACCTTAAGGTCGTGGCAAGTATCAACGACCAGGGCAAAATCGAGCATACCAGCGCGAACGATTTTTTTGAGTATACATTTACTTGCGCGAAGGCTGATGAGTATGATATTTCCGCTACCGTAGGTGCTGCTGAGAATAACCGCGTGATCAACATATCTATTGACGGCAAACCGGTCCACACCTATCGCTTCAATGGCAAGGGATGGGGTGACGAGAACAACTTTGCAGTCACCACCGACACACCTGTGGCAATCGGCGAGGGGCAGCATGTGATGCGTGCCACTCTCACCTCCGGTGGCACCAATCTGATCAGTTTCAAATTTGACTCCAACGGCAGCAGCGGCATTGAAGGAGTAGTGACGGAGGCCGATGCTCCATGCGACGTCTATTCCATTGATGGCTACAGACTACGCCATCAGGTGAGTGCCGCCACAGCCCTCGATGGCCTTGCTCCCGGGCTCTACATCGTCGGCGACCGCAAAGTAGCCAAATTCTGACGTAATAGCTTTTTTACCCTATCTAAATTCCGTAACTATAAATTTCAGGTTAGGGGCGCCTCAAGTAGCGTTCCCTAACCTGAAATTGATGTATCAAGCAGTTGTATGGATACACACCGCTGTGTATTCATACAACTGTTTTGTCATCAATCGTTTTATAAATTGTCGTTTGGCTGAATAGTGACTTGCTATGATTGGGAGGAGTGGTAGTGGTACAGCAGCGTGCTGAAATGGAAGCTCTCCTGGACATGGTTGGTGTGACTGAATGCTTTTTTTTGATGGAGGTAAGGTATTTCGGGGAATAATTATTACATTTGCAATAATGAACGTGCGTATTATATTACGTCGGATTATTTCATAACCAATAGGGTGCAATTAAACCAAAAACATATTCTTAACCCAATAGACATTTTCTAACATCATGGACATGAAAGAAAACATCCGCAAGCAGTTTGCCGAGCGTTTCGGTGAACAAGGCTCTCTCTATGCTTCGGCAGGACGTATAAATCTCATAGGCGAACACACCGACTACAATGGCGGTTTCGTGTTCCCAGGAGCTATAGACAAAGTGATCATGGCCGAACTCAAGGCCAACGGCACCGACAAAGTGCGCGTATATTCTATCGATATTGATGAGTACACCGAATTCGGACTAAACGAAGAGGACGCTCCCAAGCAGCAATGGGCACGCTACATTTTCGGTGTGTGCCGCGAGATAATCAAGCGTGGCGGCACCGTAAAGGGCTTCGACGCCGTATTCGCAGGCAATGTGCCCCTTGGCGCCGGTCTGTCATCGTCGGCCGCTCTGGAGAGCTGCTTTGCGTTTGCGCTCAACAACATGTTCAACGAGGATAAGATCGACAAGTTCGAACTCGCCAAGATCGGCCAGTCGACCGAACATAACTACTGCGGCGTGAACTGCGGCATCATGGACCAGTTCGCTTCCGTATTCGGCAAGAAGGATCATCTGATGCGCCTCGACTGCCGCTCTCTGGAATATGAATATTTCCCATTCAAACTCAACGGCTACAAGCTCCTGCTTCTCGACTCGAAAGTGAAGCATGAACTGGTCGACTCACCTTATAACAAGCGTCGCGCATCGTGCGAGCATGTTGCCAAGACTCTCGGAGTGGAGACTCTCCGAGATGCCGAGATGGAGGATCTGGAGCGCGTGAAGGATCAGATCAGCGAGGAGGATTACATGCGTGCCAAGTATGTGATCGGTGAGAAGCAGCGTGTGCTCGACGTATGCGACGCTCTTCAGAAGGGTGACTACGACACTGTCGGCGACCGTATGTACAAGACCCACGAAGGCATGTCGAAGCTGTATGAGGTTAGCTGCGAGGAGCTTGACTATCTCAACGACATCGCCAAGGAGTGTGGCGTGACAGGATCGCGCATCATGGGCGGTGGCTTCGGTGGCTGCACCATCAACCTCGTGAAGGATGAGCTTTACGATGCGTTTATCAAGACCGCCAAGGAGAAATTCAATGCCAAGTATGGCCACGAGCCTGTGGTTTACGACGTGATCGTGAGCGACGGTGCCCGCAAGGTGGAATAATACCAACAGTCGCCTCCGCTCTGATGCGGAGGCGATACATTATATTATATATGAAGATCGACAAAAAATTTGAGCAGACACCCCGTGGGGAAGTCACGCTCATCACCATAACCAACGACAAGGGTGCTTCCGTCACACTGTCTACTCTCGGAGCCGGCATTGTGAGCGTGGTGGTGCCCGACCGCGAGGGCAATATGGCCGATGTGGCCCTTGGCTATGCCAACGCCGCCGACTATATCGCCGACGGACCATGCATGGGCAAGACCCCCGGACGCTATGCCAACCGCATCGCCAAGGGACGGTTCACACTCGACGGCAAGGAGTATGAGCTGGCAATCAACAATGGCCCGAACGCTCTGCACGGCGGTCCTGAAGGGTTCATGAACAAGATTTGGACCGAGGAGTCGCGCAGTTGTCAGGTGAAGATGGAGTATACCTCGGCCGACGGTGAGGAGGGTTATCCCGGTACCGTAAAAGCCACTGTGCTCTACACCTGGAACAACGACAACGAGCTTACCATCGACTATGTGGCCGAGTGCGACAAGAAGACAGTGATCAACCTCACCAACCATGCCTACTTCAACCTCGACGGCGAGGATGCAGGCAGTGTGCTCGATCATGAGCTTACTCTTGCCGCATCACGCTATCTGCCCACCGACGACACTCTGATACCAACCGGAGAAATGGCTCCGGTAGAAGGTACGCCGATGGATTTCACCAAGCCCAAGCGTATCGGTGAGGAGATCAAGGCCGACTTCCCCGCGCTCAACTACGGCAAGGGATATGACAACTGTTGGGTGGTGGACGGATGGCACAAGCACACAGTAGCGCAAGTGGCGCGACTTGTGTCGAAGCGCAGCGGGCGAGTGCTGGAGGTAGCAACGTCGCAGCCTGCCGCACAGGTCTACACCGGCAACTGGCTCTCCGGATGTCCCAAGAGCAAGAGCGGCAAGGAATATGCCGACTATGACGGTGTGGCTATAGAGTGTCAGGGTATGCCCGACGCTCCCAACCACCGCAACTTCCCCTGTCAGATACTCGGACCGGGCGAGGTGTATGAACAACGCATCATCTATAAATTCGGAATAGACTGATTAGCTGTCGGGAATCGGCCACTCAACAGGTTGACTTCCCGCTAAAAAACACTCATCATTTTTTATGAAACCAACATTATTTGTACTCGCTGCCGGCATGGGCTCTCGCTATGGAGGCCTCAAGCAGCTCGACGGTCTCGGACCTAATGGCGAGACCATCATGGACTATTCTATCTACGATGCTGTAAAGTCAGGATTCGGCAAGGTAGTGTTCGTGATCCGCAAGGATTTCGAGCAGGATTTCCGTGAGAAGATTCTGTCTAAGTATGAAGGCCACGTGCCTGTGGAAGTTGTATTCCAGTCGACCGACGCTCTCCCCGAGGGCTATACCTGTCCGTCTGACCGCACCAAACCCTGGGGCACCAACCATGCCGTGCTCATGGGCAAGGATGTCATCAAGGAGCCGTTTGCCGTAATCAACGCCGACGACTTCTATGGCCGCGATGCATTCCGCGTGATCGCCGAGGAGCTTTCACGTCCACGCGATGGCAAGGGCGACTACTGCATGGTAGGCTTCCGTGTAGGCAACACCATGACCGAGAACGGTTCGGTGGCTCGTGGCGTATGCGAGACCAAAGATGGTAAGCTTACTTCTGTAGTAGAGCGCACCGCTATCTCCTACGACAAGGATCACAATATCGTATTCACCGACGAAAATGGCGTAGAGCAGACTCTCGCTCCCAACACTCCTGTGTCGATGAACCTCTGGGGCTTCACTCCCGACTATTTCGAGTATAGCGACCGCGAGTTCAAGAAATTCCTCGACAAGGATATCAACACACCCAAGGCTGAGTTCTTCATTCCCCTCTGCATCGATACTCTTATCAACTCCGGCGAGGCCACTGTGAAGGTACTTGACACTGATTCCAAATGGTTTGGCGTGACATATGCCGCCGACCGTCCCGGAGTGGTAGAGAAGTTCGCCGAACTTCACCGCGACGGCACATATCCCGAAAAACTGTTCTGATCGGGCCTGTAAATAAACTGTTATTTCTTATAAAAAAAGGACTTAAAATCACGGTTTAACCGGATTTTAAGTCCTTTTTAATTGTAAATGTCATTTGATTTTAAGCCACCGCATCTATATTTGTGGCATATACCATAATTCAAAAACACAGAGACATAAGAATGAAGAAAATTTTCATGACACTGCTGGCCACGGTGATGACATGGCCGGCCGTGTTTGCCGCTGATGCGGGACGATTGACCATTCCATTGAGTGGAGATGGATGGAAACTATGGCGTGATGCCGATGCCAAATGGGCTGATGACAAGATTTACGTGCCGGAAGAAGCCGCTGATCTGAGTGTATTGCCGGTCAACGAACCAACCGGTGGTTGGGATGTGCTGAAAGGAAACGGACCTTCCGGCACACTGACGGTGAAGGTGCCAGGCACTGACATGGAAT
>CANPDS010000158.1 GCA_947573015.1 uncultured Muribaculum sp. | reverse complement strand
CTTAATATCTTGAGCCAGTCGAGCAATCGTCCGATTGAAGAGCGTGCCGACTCAGCGGCGGTAGACGGGTATCTGCGCAGCGAGTTCCAGAACAATGGTCTTAATCTGCCTTTTGAATATGCAGTGGTGAATCGCGCCGGACGCGCCATATACCATAGTGCAGGTTATAATTCCGCTGACATGGGTCGGAACAACATGTTTGTGCAGACCTTGTTCCCGAATGATCCTGCGAGCAAAATGTATTATATAAAGGTGTATTTTCCCACCAAGAAGGATTATATAATGTCGTCGGTTAAATTCATGATACCGTCATTTGTGTTTACATTTATCCTGTTGGTGGTGTTCCTTTACACTATTATAATAGCCTTCAGGCAGAAACGCCTTACCGAGATGAAGAATGACTTCATCAACAATATGACGCATGAGTTCAAGACTCCTATTTCATCCATATCGCTTGCCGCCCAGATGCTAAATGACGCCAGTGTGCGCAAGTCGCCGACTATGATGCAGCATATCTCCACCGTCATCAATGATGAGACCAAGCGTCTGCGCTTTCAGGTGGAAAAGGTGCTTCAGATGTCGATGTTCGACCGGCAGAAGACAACCTTGCGCCTTCAGGAGATTGATGCCAATAAAACCATTTCAAACATCGTCAGCACATTCAAACTTAAGGTGGAAAGTTGTGGTGGCCGTATCAACAGTCAGCTTGATGCCGAAGATGCTATTGTGGAAGTGGATGAGATGCATTTCACTAATGTCATATTCAACTTGCTTGATAATGCGGTGAAATACCGTCGTGACGATGTGCCTCTGGCATTGCGTGTCAGCACGGCTGATATCGCCGGAGGAAAACTGGAGATCCGTATCAGTGACAACGGTATAGGCATACGCCGTGATGATCTGAAAAAGATATTTGAGAAGTTCTACCGCGTGCCAACCGGCAACCGGCATGATGTAAAAGGCTTTGGTCTCGGCCTTGCCTATGTACACAAGATGATTGGTGAGCTGCATGGTGAGATACGCGTTGAGAGCGAACTTGGACAAGGAACAACATTTATAATTATATTACCACTTACTAATTGATAATGACTATGGAAGAACGTTTGCGTATACTCTTATGCGAAGACGATGAGAATCTTGGCATGTTGCTGCGGGAATATCTGCAAGCAAAGGGCTTTAACGCCGATCTTTATCCCGATGGAGAAGCCGGATATAAGGCATTTCTTAAGGGGATGTACGATCTCGCCGTGCTCGACGTGATGATGCCCAAGAAGGACGGATTCGCGCTCGCTCAGGAAATCCGTACCGTCAATTCTGAAATACCTATCATTTTCCTTACAGCAAAATCGCTTAAGGAGGATATTCTTGAAGGTTTCAAGATTGGTGCTGATGATTATATCACCAAACCCTTCTCTATGGAGGAGCTGGTATTCCGTATCGAGGCTATCCTCCGCCGCGTAAAGGGCAAGAAGGGCAAGGAGATCACCATGTACAAGATCGGACGGTTCACCTTTGACACTCAGAAACAGGTGCTCATGATTGATGACAAGGTGACGAAACTTACCACAAAGGAGTCGGAGTTGCTGAGTCTGCTCTGTGCCCACGTCAATGAAATTCTTGAACGTAACTTTGCGCTCAAGACCATCTGGATTGACGACAATTATTTCAACGCCCGTTCGATGGATGTATATATCACCAAGCTGCGTAAGCATCTTAAAGATGATCCTGCTATTGAGATTATCAACATCCATGGTAAAGGCTACAAGCTTATTGCCCCGGAGGTTGAGGCAAAGCCCGGACAGTAAGAGACTGGTTAGACATGCTCTAAACTCCATATCCTATCACAGCCCGCGTCTTCCGAATGACATGTACGGATGCGCGGGCTGTATTTACTGACAAAATGTCGCACGTGTCTGTCATGTTTCAACATTGGCACGGTATGTGTTGTTATATACTTTGAATGCCGGTCGGGTATTACCGTATGGCATCAGTTTATCATGACCAAAATAAGAGAAATATTAACAAATCAAAATCTGAATTTACTGATATGAACGTTAAACCACTCGCCGACAGAGTGCTCATCAAGCCTACTCCTGCCGAAGAACGTACTCTCTCGGGAATCATCATTCCCGACTCAGCAAAGGAAAAACCATTACGTGGCACAGTGATCGCCGCCGGCAACGGTACCAAGGATGAAGAAATGGTGCTCAAAGCCAACGACGAAGTGCTCTACGGAAAATATTCAGGCACAGAAATCGAACTTGACGGTGAGAAGTATCTCATCATGCGTCAAAGCGATGTGCTCGCTGTAATCGGATAAAATCCGGCAGATATTCATAACCAAATCAAATATGTTTAATCATGGCAAAAGATATTAAATTCAATATAAAGGCTCGTGAAGAGCTTAAGAAAGGTGTCGATGCGCTTGCCGATGCCGTAAAGGTGACACTTGGTCCGAAAGGCCGCAATGTAATTATCGACAAGAAATTCGGTGCTCCCCACATCACAAAGGATGGCGTGAGTGTGGCTCGTGAGGTAGAGCTTGAAGATCCTTTCCAGAACATGGGCGCTCAGCTCGTGAAGGAAGTGGCTTCCAAGACAGGCGACGATGCTGGCGATGGCACAACTACCGCTACTGTCCTTGCACAGGCTATTATCAATGTGGGTCTGAAGAACGTCACCGCAGGTGCTAATCCTATGGACCTAAAGCGTGGTATCGACAAGGCTGTCGCTGCTGTAGTCGAGAGCATCAAGGGTCTGAGCGAGGAAGTTGGCGATGATCTTAAGAAGATCGAGGACGTTGCACGTGTATCTGCCAACAACGACGCTGAGATCGGCAAACTTATTGCCGAAGCAATGCGTAAGGTAAAGAAAGAGGGTGTTATCACTGTTGATGAGGCCAAAGGCACTGAGACAACTGTAGATATTGTTGAAGGTATGCAGTTTGACCGTGGCTACATCTCACCATATTTCGTTACAAACACAGAGAAGATGGAGTGCGAGATGGATCGTCCGTTCATCCTTATCTATGATAAGAAGATCTCCAATCTCAAGGAACTCCTACCGGTGCTGGAGGCTGAGGCACAGACAGGCCGTCCATTGCTTATTGTAGCCGAGGATGTCGATCAGGAGGCTCTCGCCACTCTTGTAGTCAACCGTCTGCGTGGTTCACTCAAAGTATGTGCCGTCAAGGCTCCTGGATTCGGCGACCGCCGCAAGGAGATGCTTGAGGATATAGCTGTGCTTACCGGTGGCACCGTTGTAAGTCAGGAGAAGGGCATGGAACTTGCCAAAGTTACTCTTGATATGCTCGGTCAGGCTGAGAAAGTGACAGTCAACAAGGAGAATACTACCATTGTAAACGGATCTGGTTCCAAGGAAGCTATTGCTGCACGTGTGGCTCAGATCAAGACTCAGATCGAGACTACCACAAGCGACTATGACAAGGAAAAGCTTCATGAGCGTCTTGCCAAGCTTGCTGGTGGAGTTGCAGTGCTGCATATCGGTGCTCCCTCTGAGGTTGAGATGAAGGAGAAGAAAGACCGAGTGGACGATGCTCTCAGCGCTACACGCGCCGCTATCGCCGAAGGTATCGTGCCTGGTGGTGGTGTTGCATATATCCGTGCTATCTCCGCTCTTGACAGCGTAAAGGGTGACAACGATGATGAGGAGACTGGTATCGCTATCATACGCCGCGCAATCGAGGAGCCCCTTCGTCAGATTGTGGCCAATGCCGGTGTGGAGGGCGCTGTGGTAATACAGAAGGTAAAGGACGGCTGTGCCGATTTCGGTTACAACGCACGTACCGGTGAATATGAGAATCTCCTCGCTGCAGGTGTGATTGATCCTGCCAAGGTTACTCGTGTGGCTCTTGAGAATGCTGCATCTATCGCCGGAATGTTCCTCACCACCGAGTGTGTTATCGCAGACAAGAAAGAGGAAAATCCTGCTCCCGCAATGCCAGCTGGCGGCATGGGAGGAATGGGCGGCATGATGTAATATCTGCCTTTCCACGATATTAATAACGACGACGGCATGACGGACTTAAATCCGGCATGCCGTTGTCGTTTTCATGCGTGACAGAGACATAATGTTGTTTATTTATGCCGGAATTAGTAATTTTGTAGAAAATATACACGCCCATGCTTCAGTCAATGACGGGATTTGGCAAGTCTGTCGTAACAATCCCAACTAAAAAGATAACGGTAGAGATCAAGTCGCTCAATTCAAAGCAGCTTGATATAAACACACGCATTCCTACCGTATTCCGAGAGAAAGATCTTGATCTTCGCAATCTTATTTCGACCCGACTTCAGCGTGGCAAGGTCGATATGCAGATATATTCCGAGCCTCTTGGCGTAGAAACAACGGTATCGCTTAATGTGCCGTTGATGGCAGCCTATAAGGCTCAGGTTGAGGAGATGGCTGTAACCCTTGGTATTCCATGGCCGGAAGATTGGTACAGTGTGCTGATGCGTTTCCCGGAGACAATAAAGAGTGAGCTCCCTGACACTCTTACCGGGGCTGATATCGAGGCTTTGAACCGTGCGGTTACAGAGGCGGTTGACTCGCTCATACAGTTCCGAAGCAAGGAGGGTGAGAAGTTGAAAGAGTTCTTTACCATCCGTATAGAGCGTATACGTTCGCTTCTCGCTGAGGTTGAACCCTATGAGAAAGAACGTGTAGAGAAGATACGTGCCCGTCTAGAAGAGAATCTGGCAAAACTTGAAGGTGTAAGCCTTGATAAGAACAGATTGGAGCAGGAGATGATTTTCTATATTGAAAAGCTCGATATCAATGAGGAAAAACAGCGTCTCGCCCAGCATCTCAACTACTTTATGGAGACCATGGAGCATGGTGAAGGTCAGGGAAAGAAGCTCGGGTTTATCAGTCAGGAGATGGGACGTGAGATCAATACCCTCGGCTCCAAGAGCAACAATGCTGAGATGCAGCGTATCGTTGTGAAGATGAAAGATGAGCTTGAGCAGATAAAAGAGCAGGTGCTTAATGTGCTGTAATATTCCGGCATTTTCTGCATATACTATGAGTGGAAAAATCATCATATTGTCAGCACCGTCAGGGTGTGGCAAGTCGACTATAATCGGCCGGCTGATGCAGCGTGAGGAGCTAAATCTTTCTTTCTCTATTTCAGCCACATCGCGACAGCCGCGCGGTGCCGAGCGTCATGGTGTGGACTATTATTATCTTTCACCCGAGGAATTCCGGCGCAGAATTGATGCCGGCGATTTCGTGGAATATGAGGAGGTGTATCCAGGGCGTTTCTATGGCACTCTCCGCAGTGAGATAGACAGAATCACCGGAGATGGACGGAATGTAGTGCTTGATATCGATGTAAAAGGGGCCATGAACGTGAAGCGTATCTATGGTGATCGCGCGCTTACTCTTTTCGTAGTTCCACCATCTATCGAAGAGTTGCGCCGTCGTCTCGAAGGACGTGCGACGGATGCTCCGGAGGTTATCGACGAGCGTGTGGGCAAGGCTGCTTATGAGCTTACGTTTGCATCTCAATATGATTGCTCTGTAGTAAATGATTGTCTTGAGCAGGCTGTGGAGGAAACATACACTCTGATACATAAATTCATATCTGCTGACTGAAGTGGCTGACTCTCCTCGAAGACGTATTGGCATCATGGGTGGGTCGTTCAACCCTGTGCACATAGGTCATATGATCGTTGCATCGTATATTGCACAGTGGGGAGGACTCGATGAGGTGTGGCTTACGCTGTCTCCGCAGAATCCCTTTAAGCAGGGCGATAATGCTCTTTTACCTGATGATGTGCGTATGGAGATGTTGCGTCTGGCAGTTGGCGATGATCCGATGTTGCGGGTTTGCGACGTGGAGTTGTCGATGCCGCGTCCGAGCTATACGGTAGATACGCTACATTGCCTGTCATCGCGCTATCCCGACTGTGATTTCAAGCTTATTGTAGGCTCTGACAATTGGCAGTCATTCTCCAGATGGCGTGAGCCGGACGAGATAATCGGACGATATGGGCTGATTGTTTATCCGCGGCCCGGATATCCCATATGTGGGCCGCATGATGTCGATGGTGTCAGTGTCGTGGATGCTCCTCAGGTTGAATTGTCATCTACATTTATCCGTGATGCTATTGAAGCAGGGCGCGATATGAACTTTTTTCTCCCTTCCGGAGTATATCAATATATATTGTCCCATGGGCTGTATGGCTCGCGGATATGATTAATAACGGTTAAACATTACTTTATCTATGTCTGCTTCATCTTTACTCAATAATAATTCT
>CANPDS010000157.1 GCA_947573015.1 uncultured Muribaculum sp. | reverse complement strand
GCCCGCGACACATTCATGGCACTCCCAGGATGCACACTCGCCATCGACCATCTGGATGATTACCACGCTATAATGCGCACAGTGCTACGCGCACTCAACAACTATATCGACAATGAGATGCTCGACGAGCGCATCCATGGCATAGACCTCCCCGATATACCACTCTGGTGCATATGGGCCATACAGCAGTATGCACGCTCACAGGGAATGGAGGCCGCACGCAAGGAGTATCTGCCCGAAGTGGCCCGCATCCTCGACTGGATAATAGCCGGCGGACATCCGAATCTCGCCGTAGAGACCAACGGACTTGTAGGTACCACCGGCACCAACACCCCGGTGTCGTGGATGAACGCCACCGTCAATGGTTGGCCATTGATACCGCGCACAGGTCTGCTCGTAGAGTTCAACGCCCTGTGGTACAACGCGCTGATGTTCGCATGTGCCATGTCGGAAGGCGATCCAGCCTACGACAAGCGCAGAGAGGAGTGGAACACTCTGGCCGAACAGGCAAAACCGGCGTTCATCGACACATTCCTCAACGAGCACGGCTACCTCTACGACTACGTAAACGGATCGTATGCCGATCCTTCCGTACGCCCAAACATGGCGGTAGCCATTGGTCTGGAATACTCTCCACTCGACCGCAAACAGCGCAAAGGCGTGCTTGATGTCGTCACACGTGAGCTCCTCACCCCGAAAGGACTGCGCACACTATCGCCAAAGAGCTACGGCTACCGTCCGTTCTACGTAGGATCACCGCAGGAACGCGAGCAGGCATACCACAACGGTCCGGCGCGCCCATGGCTGATCGGAGCCTACGCCGACGCCTACCTCAAGGTCTACGGACACTCAGGAGTAGGATATATCGACCGCATGCTCATCGGATTCGAAGATGAAATGAGCCAGAACTGCATAGGCACCGTCTCGCAGATGTACGACGGCAACCCGCCATACAGCGGCCACGGCACAATCTCGCAGGTGTCGAACGTAGCAGAAGTGCTGCGGACTCTGCGCACACTCAAAAAACTTAACATGTAATCCCCCTCTGCCAATGAAAGCTTTAATGTTTGGGTGGGAATTCCCCCCTCATATCCTGGGCGGTCTGGGCACTGCCAGCTATGGTCTTACAAAAGGCATGTGGGAGTGCGGCGACATGGACATCACTTTCGTCATACCCAAGCCATGGGGCGACGAAGACCGCTCGTTTGCCAAAATCATAGGTGCATCGCAAGTGCCTGTGGCATGGCGCGACGTAAGCCGCGAATATGTAGAGAGCCGCATAGGCAACGTAATGGATCCCGACGAATATTTCCGTCTGCGCGACCATATATACGCCGACTTCAACTACATGCGTCTCAACGATCTCGGGTGTATCGAATTTTCAGGACGCTACCCCGACAATCTTCTTGAGGAGATCAACAATTACTCAATCTGCGCCGGTGTGATCGCCCGCACCGAAGAGTTCGATGTCATACATTCTCACGACTGGCTTACCTATCCAGCCGGCATCCATGCCAAGCAGGTAACAGGCAAACCGCTGGTGATACACGTACACGCCACCGACTTCGACCGCTCTCGCGGCAATGTCAACCCGACCGTGTTCAACATCGAGCGCGACGGTATGCTCCACGCCGACCATATCATCACCGTGAGCAACCTCACACGCAACACCGTCATCGAGAAGTACGGCATCGACCCTGCCAAGGTGACCACTGTGCACAATGCCGTGACGCCACTTAGCGAGGAACTTCTCAACGTTGATCCTCCTCGCTGCAAGGACAAGGTGGTGACATTCCTCGGACGCATCACCATGCAGAAAGGTCCTGAATATTTTGTAGAAGCAGCGGCAAAGGTGCTTCGCAACAACCCCAACGTACGATTCGTTATGGCCGGTAGCGGCGACATGATGAACAAGATGATCGATCTGGCAGCCGACCGCGGCATTGCCGACCGTTTCCACTTCCCCGGATTCCAGAAAGGCAAGCAGGTCTACGAAATGCTGAAGGCAAGCGATGTGTACGTGATGCCCTCCGTATCGGAGCCATTCGGCATATCACCGCTCGAAGCCATGCAGATGGGAGTGCCATCGATCATATCAAAACAGAGCGGTTGTGCGGAGATCCTCACCAATGTCATCAAGACCGACTACTGGGATATCGACGCTATGGCCGATGCCATCAACGCTATCGTGAGCTATCCCGCCATGCACGACCAACTCAAGGAGGACGGGCTGGCCGAAGTGAACCAGATCACATGGGACAAGGCCGGACGAAAGGTGATCAACATCTACAACGATGTGCTCCACCGCAACTGATCAAAGCCCCTCCTCTGCTACACATTAATTATTATAAACCATAGAAAAAATAAAAAAACCACATAGGCTTATGAAAGCTATCTGCTTCTATTTTCAGATCCATCAGCCATTCCGCCTGAAACGGTATCGCTTTTTTGACATCGGCAACGACCACTACTACGACGATGAGTTTACCAACGAGGATATCCTCTCACGCATAGCCCATCGCAGCTACATACCTGCTGCCGAGTCGCTTCTGCGCATGATTCAGGAGAGCAAAGGCAAATTCCGTTGCGCCATATCTCTAACAGGCGTTGTCATCGAGCAGCTTGAGATATACGTACCCGAATTTCTCGATCTCCTCAAGAAACTGGCCGACACCGGCTGCGTGGAATTTCTCGCTGAGACCTATTCACACTCTCTTGCCTCACTCATTGATCCCGAAGAATTCCAGGCTCAGGTAAAGGCCCACGACGAGCTTATCTACGAGAAATTCGGTCAGCATCCAAAGGTGCTCCGCAACACCGAGCTTATCTACTGCGACGAAATGGCGCCGATGATCCACGAGATGGGCTACAAGGGTGTGATCACCGAGGGTGCAAAGCATATACTCGGATGGAAGTCGCCCAACTACATCTATCAGGCCGCTTCATGCCCGAAACTGCGTCTGCTTCTGAAGAACGACCGACTCTCCGACGATATATCTCACAACTTCTCCAATTCGCCTCTCACCGCCGACAAGTATATCGACTGGATCGCATCCACACCCGCCGACGAGCAGATCATAAATCTGTTTATGAACCTTGAGACATTCGGCGACTTCCAGCCGAGCGAGACGGGCATCTTCCAGTTCCTCGAAGCACTGCCACGCTTCGCCGCCGAACGCGGTGTGGAATTCGTCACACCATCCGAAGCTCTCAGCAAGCTAAAACCGGTAGCAGAGTTAAGTGTGCTCCACCCCATCTCATGGGCCGACGAGGCACGCGACACTTCAGCATGGCTCGGCAACAAGCTCCAGAACGAGGCTTTCAACAAACTTTACTCTGTGGCCGAACGCGTGCGTCTATGCACCGATCGCCGTCTGAAGCAGGATTGGAACCATCTGCAGTCGTCTGATCATTTCTTCTACATGTCGACAAAGCACTTCAGCGATGGTGCAAGCCATGCCATGTTCTCACCATATGAGACTCCATATCAGGCATTCACCAACTACATGAATGTGCTTGCCGACTTCCTCGTACGTGTTGACGAGCAGTATCCCAAATCGATCGACAACGAAGAGCTTAACTCGCTGCTCTCAACCATCAACAATCAGAACACCGAGATCGAGATGCTCAACAAAGAGCTCCAGTCAATGCGCAACAACCTTGAGCATCTCAACGAGGAGCATGCCACACGCGCCGCGCTGGCCGAGGGCAAAAAACTCGACGAGAATCTCAACGTAGAGGATGCCAAACCAGCCAAGGCTCCACGCAAGCCACGCGCAAAAAAGGCTGATGCCGCCCCGAAAGAGAAGAAAGCTGCATCCACTAAAAAACCGCGTGCCAAGAAAGAGGCTCCGGAAAATACCCCCGATGCTGCCAAGTAAAACATATGTTATATACGAAAAAACTCTAATAATTCTTCCGCGCCCCCCCAGCGGCCTCCAATGGGAGGGCGCGCCACAATTATACCAAACATGACCGATTTCAACCGCATCACTGACCATTTCGCCATAGAAGGAACCATCGAAAGTGTCAAGCCTCTCGGC
Source organism: uncultured Muribaculum sp. (assembly GCA_947573015.1). GTDB lineage: Bacteria > Bacteroidota > Bacteroidia > Bacteroidales > Muribaculaceae > Muribaculum. Next base: position 2,293 of record CANPDS010000157.1, on the reverse strand, counting down.
AATGGACTGATCAACACTACTTACATCGTACACACCGCCGAATCCACTACACCCGACTATGTGCTCCAACGCATCAACCACCATATATTCACCGATGTCGACACCCTGCAACGCAACATCGAAGCCGTAACAGCCCACATTCGACGCAAGCTGAAGGATGCCGGAGAGACAGATATCGACCGCAAGGTCCTCACTTTCATCCCGGCAAAAGGCACATTGAGCGGCGACGACGGTTCGCATGCATCCACATATTGGCACGATGGCGAAAGCTACTGGCGCATGATGCGCTACATTCCCGACGCACATACCCTTGAGGCTGTCACCCCAGAGTCGTCGCGCTACGCCGGCGAAGCTTTCGGACGCTTCCAGTCGATGCTTGTCGACATTGATGCCAATCTGCACGAAAGTATTCCCGACTTTCACAACATGGAGTTCCGCCTGCAACAGTTGCGCGAGGCTGTGGTAGCCGACCGTGCAGGACGTGTGGCAGAAGTGCAACCGCTGATCGATGAGATCGAGAGCCGAGCCGACGAGATGTGCTTCGCCGAACGCCTGCACCGCGAAGGCCGCCTGCCAAAACGCATATGCCACTGCGACACGAAGGTCAACAACATGATGTTCGACAGCGATGGCCGCATACTGTGTGTGATCGACCTCGACACAGTGATGCCCAGTTACATATTCAGCGACTACGGCGATTTCCTGCGCACAGGCGCCAACACAGGTGCCGAGGATGATCCCGACCTCAGCCACGTTGAGTTCGACATGGACATATTCCGCGCATTCACCGAAGGATACCTGTCGACCGCCGGAGCATTCCTATCTCCGTTAGAGATAGACTATCTCCCTATGGCTGCGGCAATGTTCCCCTACATGCAGGCCGTGCGCTTCCTCGCCGACTACATCAACGGCGACACCTACTACAAGATATCCTATCCCGACCACAATCTCGTGCGCACACGCGCCCAGTTGAAACTCCTCCACAGCATCGACACACACATGCCCGAAATGCGTGCGTTCATCGCCTCACTACGATAAGAGCTACCAAAAATCCCATGCCTTATTTGACCGGTAAAGTATGAAGGATTTGTGTATCTTTGCATCAGGAAAAGTTACACGATATGAAAGAACTGCTCACACTGTGCAGCCCTACACTGAGCTGGCGTCTTCAGAAAATATCCAACCCCGTGCCGGTTACAGTGCCCGAGGGGGTGACAATTATGTTCGGAGCCAACGGTGCCGGAAAATCAACCCTCGGCAGTATCATCGAAAAGGGATGGAACATCACTACCAACAGCATCACCACCCCACACACTGAAGGAAAACTTCCGGTGAAGATGATAGAATTTGGCGACATCCACTCTCTCGCCGGATTCCATACGGAATATTATCAACAGCGTCTGGAAGCTACGATGAACGATGATGTACCGTCAGTAGCCGAGCTCCTTGGCCCACGCATACTGTTGCCTCGGTGGGCCGAACTTACCTCCCGATTCTCTCTTACAGACATCACTGACAAAAAAGTCAACTACCTGTCGAGCGGAGAGCTGCGCAAGCTGCTCCTCATCAACACCCTGCTCGACAGCCCGAAGTTGCTGATACTCGACAACCCGTATATCGGCCTCGACGCCCCGTCGCGCGACATATTCAATGACACTCTGCAGGAGATCGCAGCCACAGGCACCTCCGTAATGCTTCTGCTATGCAATCCGGTGGAGATACCCGACTTCACCGACCTCTTCCTACCGATTGCCGACATGCGCATAGGCACCCCTGTATATGCCGCCGACGGCGCTACTCCGACAGCCATGCGAGAGATAGCATGGTCAATGATGGACTATGCGATAGACCTATCGGCGATACCTGTACGTCCGGCACCGGTTGGCGACCACGACGTCACATTCTCACTCCACGATTGCAGGGTAGCCTACGGACGACGCACTATTCTTGAACATATCGACTGGACTGTGCACCGCGGTGAAGGCTGGGCCCTTGCCGGGCCAAACGGATCAGGCAAATCGCTGCTGCTCAGCCTGATCTATGCCGACAACCCTCAGGCCTACTCCAACCATATCACACTGTTCGACAAACGCCGTGGCTCCGGAGAGAGCATCTGGGATATCAAACGGCGCATAGGATACGTATCGCCCGAAATGCACCTCTATTTCCGATCAGGCGGCACAGCACTGCAGGTGGTTGCTCAGGGATTGCGCGACACTGTAGGCAATTTCGGCACACCTAGCCCTGCCGCACGCGAGGAGGCAATGCGCTGGCTGCGTCTGCTCCACATGGA
>CANPDS010000156.1 GCA_947573015.1 uncultured Muribaculum sp. | reverse complement strand
CCTGCAGCTCGCTACGGGATATTGAGTTGAACATCGATTGATTGAACTGTTTTGTGGCGGCAGGTATCTCAGAGCTTACGGTAATGAGCAGCTCATCTTCAGGGGCAATCTTGATGCCATAAGATGCTACAGGAATTGTGCCGGCTTGGGAATCCTTGATATTGTCAAAGTATGATAGATTTTTATCAGTCCGACATGCTGAAAGTAGGACTGATATGATTACGAATATAAAAAACTTCTGTGGCATTTTACTGTAATTGACGGATTTTGATATTCTCGTATGTAAATTCAACGGCTATTTTTTATCTTTATTGCCTTTGGATCCAACCGGGATTTTATTGCGCTTTGTTTTTAATTCTGTAGTCAGAATGCTTATGCCGTAGTGTTGAGATTATATATATGCTTGCTTCATTTTTAGCTATGTACAGTTGTATGAAAAATCACATAAGTAAAAAAACGATGCAGCCAATGATTGCTTGGATATATTGGTTTAGAGGTAAGTATGATATAGCGACTATGATTGCCATACCTGGTATTGAGGTAATGATAGATGATATTATGGGTCTAAAATAAAAGCGGACATTTACAAGTCGAGTGGTGGCAACTTGTGATAAGATAAGCATAGCTAATTCGCAGGTAGTCCATACTATAGCGGAACCTATTGCTCCAAAAAACGGTACTAAGGCGATGTTTAGGAGGATAAGTATTGCGCATACTATCTTGCTATTCTTAAGAATCGTTTTGTCTTGATTGATAGTCATAAGAATCTGGACATTTAGAATTTGGGCGTATCCATTGATAAACAAGAGCGGCATAAGTATTTGCATAGGAAGTATGGCGCCCGCATATGCATTTCCGGATATGATATTGACAATCTGAGGAGAATAATAGATACCGAGTATCGTCAGTGGGGTTGCCAATATCGTGAAAATATTTATTGTGCGATAAGAGTTCTCTTTTAATTTTTCTATTTCATTGTTAGCAGTCAGTACGCTCATACGGGGCATCAGTACCGTAGTTATGGCCGTGAAAGAACTGAAAATTATAGTAAATACTTTTATGGAAACAGAATAATAGCCGACTTGAATATCATTAGTTGTTGCTCCCAGAAACATTGGATTGAATGTAATATAGAGCGATGCCAATACGGTGTATATGCCAATAGAAATATATGGTTTCAGATATGCTTTCAGATTAAGATATCGGAAAGAGAAATGAACGAACTTCCGTGCATAAATAATATTTATGGTAGCATTTAATGAGTATGTTGCAACAATGAGGGCAAAATAAATCAGATAGTCTGATGGTGATTTAATCAAAAAAAATATGGAAATGATATATATAACTTTTACTGCAATGTTACGCAGGGTTATATATTTAAAATTTTCCAATCCTTTGTAGAACCATTCAATTAAAAAAACTTGTGCAATGATACTTAATATACCGAGCGCTATCAGTTGAGGGTGTTGACGAAGATTTGGGATTAGCGAGGCGCAGATTATAAATCCGCATACACCTACGATGGTGAATATTAATAATAGTGTTATCAGATTTGTATATACGGAGGATATTGCTTGACTGTCATGACGTGAACGGGCAATTTCACGTATGCCAAGAAAATTAATGCCCATTGTAGTGAGTAATGTGAATACTCCTACAGTCCCTTCCATAAACCCCACTATTCCTAAACTTGACGGTCCCAGTATTCGAGAGGCATAGGGGAATACAACCAGCGACATTATGTAGCTGGATGTTGTGAGTAATATGCTATATATCAGGTTTTTTTTGATTGATGCCATGAGGCTGAGCTTTCAGATATCGGTTTAACGCATTTTATGTGTGTAATATTGTTTTATAATGGATTGTAGAGATTCAACATATTTTTGTTCTGAACAAAAGGAATTGAGATAGTCGTTAAATTTTTGATTGGCATTTGGCATACTTATGTTGTGCATCAGTATGCGGATGGTTTTAACCCATTCAGATGTGTCGTTGGTGGTGATAATACAGGCATCTGACATTCCTTTTCTGATGTAGGCGCGGGTTGTGACGGTTGAGGATGTGACAATCGGTCGACCGATAGCGGCGGCTTCAAAAAGTACGATTAGTCCCGCCGGAGCTTCGGTGTCAAGGGGTAGGCATACGATTTGCGAGGATGCCATTTCGCGAAGAAATGTGTCGAGAGACACATCGTGCATAGCCACTACATTTGGCGGAATATTGTTGACGAATCGTTTGTGGATACTTCCAGGCATTACGATTGTGAATGTCATGTCGGGCATAGCTTCGGCAATTTTGAATATCATATTCCAATCGCGGCCATTTGTGCCTCCGCAGAATACGGTGTTATCTTTTGGCTTGATATCTCCGTAACGTGTGCCCAAATCATTGTATATGTAGAGATCTGGCAGATGGTAGTAATAGAAGTTTTTTCCGAATTTACGGTTAAGCCATTGGCCATACTCTAATGATGTGACTGTGGCATGGAAATTTTCAGAAGATAAGGCTTTAAAATACATCCATGAAGCGATGCGGTTTTTGATAGACGGTTTGTCCTTTAGCAATAGGTTGATCGCTACGATATTGCGATGTCTGAATGTTAGTTTAGCCAACCACCAGCAGATTACGGCCTGTATGTCGAGGTAGCATAATAGGATATCTTCTTCTGAGGTGCTATTTACCGCTCTCCAGGCGCCTTTTATCCACATTATTGCTTTGCATGATGCTGCCGGTGAATTTATAAGTTGGCTTCCGGGGGTGCGTGGGTAATACGTTTCTTTCGGAGAGTCTATGAGAAAATATTCCATGCTATGACGATTCGATTGGGTGATATATTGAAAGAAAAGCCTGTGTCCTGACTATAAGAAGTAGGACAACAGGCTTCTATGTTGTGAGGTATGATCATCAGCCGACTTTGTCGACTTCAAGGTCGCCGTTGAACACCTCGTGCCATGGGAGGCCCTGGGCGGCGATGACAGAAAGGAATGGATCGGGATCGAATTCCTCGACGTTGTGCACACCGGGTTTTACCCACTTGCCGGTGAGGAACATCATGGCTCCTGCCATTGCCGGAACACCGGTTGTGTAACTTACGGCCTGCATGCCAGTCTCGCGGAATGCGGCTTCGTGGCTGCAATTATTATAAATATAATAAGTCAGTGGCTTGCCATCTTTGTCTTTTCCTGATATGCGGCATCCGATCGATGTCTCGCCGTGGTAGTTTTCTCCCAGATCCTGAGGGTTGGGAAGGACGGCTTTGAGGAATTGCAGAGGGATAATCTTTGTGCCGTTGTATTCAACTTCGTCGATACGAGCCATGCCGATGTTCTGGATTACGCGCAGGTGGGTGAGATATTCCTGGCCGAATGTCATCCAGAAGCGTGCGCGCTTGATGGTAGGGAAGTTTATCACAAGACTTTCCAACTCTTCGTGGTAGAGAAGATATGAGTCGCGCGGTCCGATGTTTGGATAAGTGAGAGGGGCGTGGATTTCAAGCGGTTTTGTCACTTTCCATTCTCCTTCCTGATAGTATCGGCCATTTTGAGTGATCTCGCGGATATTGATTTCTGGATTGAAGTTGGTGGCGAAAGCTTTGCCATGGTCGCCGGCGTTGCAGTCGACTATGTCAAGATATTCCATTTCAGAGAAATGGTGTTTGGCGGCATAAGCTGTGAATACTCCCGATACTCCAGGGTCGAATCCGCAGCCGAGTATGGCGGTGAGGCCTGCTTTCTCAAAGCGTTCGCGATAGGCCCACTGCCAGGAGTATTCGAAATGAGCCACATCCTTTGGCTCATAGTTTGCTGTATCGAGGTAGTTGACTCCGCACTTCAGGCAGGCGTCCATGATTGTGAGGTCCTGATAAGGAAGCGCTACATTGATTACGAGCTGAGGCTTGTGGCGCTCGAATAGGGCTACGATATCATCGACGTCATCGGCGTCGACGCGGTCGGTGGTGATGTTTGGAGCGCCGATTTTGGCTGCAAGTGCGTCGCATTTGCTTTTTGTGCGCGATGCTATCACGATTTCTGTGAATACATCGGGATTCTGGGCGCATTTATAAGCTACTACAGTGCCTACACCTCCGCAGCCTATAATGATTACTTTTGACATAGTGAGAACTTGTTATTGCAAAATGTATCGTCCCGCTGATATGGCTATTTGCGATCCTTATCGACGGAATGTTGGATATGATAACGGATGTTATTTCTTTTCTTGGTTTTGGGCTTTCAGCAGATCGCGTATCTCAGTAAGAAGCTGTTCCTCCTTGGTCGGTTCGGGAGCTGGTGCTGTAGCCGCAGCTTCGGCTTCGGCTTTCTTTGTGGCGTTCTTAAGTTTGTTCATCCATTTTATGGCGACAAATATACAGAATGCGATGATGAGGAAGTCGACAATTGACTGAACGAATACGCCCCATGTCAGGAATACTTCAGGGTTGATAACTGTGCCGTCGGCGGCTGTTTCAGCCGCTTTCAACAATATTTTATGTTCCTTGAAGTCCACACCCCCGGTGGCAATGCCTACGACAGGCATTATTATATCATTTACCAGCGAAGTGACAATCTTTCCGAAAGCGCCTCCGATGATTACACCGACAGCCATGTCGATCACGTTGCCTTTCATGGCAAACTCCTTGAATTCGGTAAGAAATTTTCCCATAATGTTTATTAGAGGTGAAATTATTGCAAAACTACGAAAAATAACGTAATTATGCATGTGTCTGTTCAAAAAACTCCCACTGATAAGTTCGAAAATACGGTTATTGATTTATTGATCTTTTCTGACAAGTTCATCAAAAAGCTGCTCCCATTTCGGCATTATTTTATCTGCTGTATAGTTTTGTATATTTAGATAGGCATTGTGTCCCAATCGCTTCCGAAGATCTTCATTTTCAATTAATGAACATGCGGCTGTGGCAAGTGCCTTAACATCGCCATTCGGAACAATAATGCCATTTTGGTTTCCTATTATATCTTTGGGACCGCATTTGCAGCTGAATGAAACTGTCGGTAAACCGCAGCTCATAGCTTCTAAGACTACCATTGGCAATCCTTCGTGATGCGATGATAGAAGCAGAAACGAAGATTCCATCATGGCACTTTCTACTGGAGACATGGGTGCATGTATGGTTATATGTTGTGATAATCCATCTTTGGTTATTTGATGTTGCAATTTATTGTATAGTTCCCCTGTTCCATATATATTGAGATGCCAGTCTGGATGTTTCTGAGCGACAATTTTCCATGCACTTATCATGCGGTCGTATCCTTTTTGGTGCGAGAGACGTCCGACGGCTATTACTTGTTTTGAATCTAGTTTGGCGGCGTTAGGCATCCGCTGGTTGATGAAATTGGGAATAACATGAATATTTTGTAGATTGCCCCATAGTATTCGGTCCTCTTGCGTAAGCGATATAAATGCATCGTATTTTGATACAATGTTGCGATCAATTAGAGTGTGGATAATATTTGCCAGATATTGGATTGATAATTTAAATTCAGATAACCTGAAATATCGGCTGAAATGAATTTCGATTATTTTTTTTCCAGCATGTGGTATCTTGTGTAGAAATTCTGCTTCTGCGCCGAAAACACTGATTGAAATATCGGGTCTGATTGATAAAATTGCCTTGGATAGAGCCTTTTGGTGAAGTTTAGTGCGAGTCCTGTGCTTCAGCAATTTTCGTATTGGACTTGTCCAGTCCTGACGATAGTTTATGCCCAAATCTATCCACTTAATGTTCTCATTTAAATGAAAGAACGGATTTCTGCCATTACGATCTGTAGTAATTATGGTTACATCGTGCCCTTGCTTTGACAACCAATTTGCTTTTGCGAAAACAATTCGCTCGATTCCTCCGCAGTTTACGCCTTCTAAAAGGTTATATACGATTTTCATGAAATTAATATTGGGAACATAAATTGTATTTTATGCAAAAATAAATGAAATATTGGGCATAACCAAAAGATTATATGGATATTCAAGTGCAAAATGACACAAGTAAACAAGTGCATGATCGTGAAGTTTGATATCATGCTTGTTAATTGATGTGTATTGTTCGGTTTAATGATTAAAGAAATTTTTCTTTTATTTTAAAAATATAGATGTGGGGAATGAAAAATATTTATTACTTTTGCGGTGTGAAAACCATAGCTGCGTGGCTATGATTTCCCCAAAGGCAGATTATATAATCATAACCCAATAATTTTATTAAATTACTATGACTAAAATCGGTATTAACGGCTTCGGCCGTATCGGACGTTTCGTGTTCCGTGCTTCTACAAAGCGTGACGACATTGAAGTTGTAGCTATCAACGACCTTCTTCCCGTTGACTACATGGCTTACATGCTCAAGTATGACACTATGCACGGCAAATTTGAC
>CANPDS010000155.1 GCA_947573015.1 uncultured Muribaculum sp. | reverse complement strand
GGAGCCGATGGCTCGAGTATCGGACCGCCTACCGACAGATTGTAACCTGTTGAGCCAGTGGGTGTGGATACTATAAGTCCGTCGCCAAGATAGTTGGCGAGCGGTAGCCCGTTGATATGTGCGTCCATCTCTATCATTGATGAAGTATCCTGTTTGAGCACTGCCACCTCGTTGAGCGCATAAGGCCATAGCCCTTCTGGAAATGGCGATTCAGCTTCTACGGCGATCAGGGTGCGGCATTCCACATCGTACTCTCCGTCGAGCAGGTGTCCGAGCCAAGGCTCGATGTCACCCATGTGCATCGCCGCAAGATATCCGAGGTGGCCGGTGTTGATGCCTAAGATCGGTATCTCCTTGTCGCCTACCCATTGTGCTGTGTGGAGGAATGTGCCGTCGCCGCCGATGCTTATCGCTACGGCGGCATTGAAGTTGTTGCCACGTATTATGTCGTTGACCTGTGGGGGTGAGGGGAGCACGTCGCACAGATAGCGGTAGAATGACTCCTCTACCTCTACCCACATATTGCGTTGGCAGAGTGCATTGAAGAAGTAGGATATCTCCTCAAGATGTTTTTCCTGATACTGGTTGCCGTAGATAGCTATGCGCATAGAGCAGAAATGAGGATATGTTTTTGTGACGGATTGATTGATTTTGCCAAAAAAGTTTATACTTCAAGATAGTGGAGCAATGCATTGACGCGCTCTATCATGTCGGCATTTAGATAGCCCGGAGTGCCGGCCATCTCCACAGTGTCGTAGCCATAGCGGGCGAGCGAACGGGCCACGGATTCGCCCCTTGAATGGTTGACGCGCAGGTGTACTGTAGTTGGTGAGTTGGGCATGGTTCCGGCCACTACATTGAGATTGAGCAGATGGGCGTCGGCATCTTCCACGGCATGGGCAATGGCTGAAGCGCTGTATTCTCCCGACGGGCAGACGATGGTAAGCTCCGTGTAGTCGTCGAGCTGCGGAAACAATGATGATGCTATCCGCAGTATGCTGTCGGTATCGACAGCTCCTATATATAGGTCGGGCGATCCGTCCTCTACCACTGCCACGGTTTTCTCTCCGGCTGCCATGCGTTCCATAAGCAATGATACCGGCGAGGATGCCTCTACTGGCCGCGATGCGCGCGCTATGTCGGCAAGTGTTGCTGAATCGTGACAGTCCGCACCGTATATGTCGGCCATGCCGATGTATTTTCCGTAGCGGTCTGTCACCGGAATAAACTTCCGGCCTCCAGCGTCGCCTCCGGATGATGCAATGACGTCGGCTACAGTCATACCTTCGTCGAAAGCCTCTATTTGGGGTGATATGGCATCTTTTGCAGTCAAAACGTTTCGCTATTTACGTATTTCTCACTAATTTTGCATTTGCTTTCAAGACAAAAACGGCCTTGGAGCAAAAGACTACAAATTTACGAATTAATTTCGACTTTTTTGTAGAGATGAGGGATTAAACCTTTGGTTGCAATCCCCCTCTTACTTTAAAACGCATCAATTACCAAAATGATGACTAATTTAAGCGTAAATATCAACAAGGTGGCCACCCTGCGCAACGCACGTGGCGAGAACACTCCCGATGTGGAACAGGTGGCTGTGGACTGCGAGCGTTTCGGAGCTGATGGCATCACCGTGCATCCGCGTCCCGATGAACGCCATATCCGCCATGACGATGTGTTGGCTCTGCGTCCGTTGGTCAAGACTGAATTCAATATCGAAGGGTATCCATCCGACGACTTCATGCGCCTTGTGCTGATGGTGCGTCCCGAGCAGGTCACTCTCGTGCCTGATGCTCCCGATGCCATCACCTCGTCGGCCGGATGGGATGTAGCCGCCAATATGGATATGCTCACATCGATAGTCGACCGCCTCCATGAGGCTGGCATACGGGCATCTATATTCGTTGGCACCGACCCTGCCAACATAAAGGCTGCCGCAGCTACAGGCGCCGATCGTGTGGAGCTTTATACCAAGCCTTATGCCGACATGTATCCTTCCGATCCGGAGGCTGCCGTCGCACCTTATACCGAGGCAAGCATAGCCGCACACAAAGCTGGTCTTGGCGTTAATGCCGGTCATGACCTGAATCTCTCCAACCTGAAATTTTTCCGTGAGCGTGTGCCGTATCTCAATGAAGTTTCGATCGGCCATGCCATCATTTCCGATGCGCTTTATCTCGGCCTCGAATCGGCCATCAGGCAGTATAAGGCTTGCCTTCAATAATTAAACACCCTCTAAAACCCTCTTATTAAAAATGTCGATTCTTAACATGATACTTTCGCAGGTGCCCGACGCTGTCGCCGACACCATGACCATAGCCGGTGATACCGTGGCTTCCGCTCCTGAAGTTGCCGAGACAGTGCGGCTGTCGATGTGGGAACTTTGCCTGAAGGGCGGTTTCATCATGATACCTTTGGCTATCCTTCTCGTAATCAGCATATACATATTTATCGAACGCTACATAGTGATACGCCGTGCCGACCGTGAGGACGCCACTTTTATGAAGCGTATCAAAGATTATATACATGAAGGCGAGATAGATAGTGCGAAGCTACTATGCAAGAAAAACGGTTCGCCATACGCCCGTCTGATATTGAAGGGTATCAGCCGTATCGGACGTCCTATGAACGATGTGCTCGTGGCCATAGAGAATACCGGCAATCTTGAGATAGCCAATCTCGGCAAGGGATTGACATGGCTTGCCACAACTGCCGCAGGCGCACCGATGCTCGGCTTTCTCGGCACGGTGATAGGTATGGTTGAGGCATTTTTCTCACTCGCAAATGCCGGATCGTCGGCCAACATAAGCGTACTCGCCGGAGGTATCTATGAGGCTCTTGTGACCACTGTAGCCGGTCTGGCGGTAGGTATTGTGGCGCTTTTCGCCTACAACGCCCTTGTTGCACGCATAAATGGCGTGATGAAGCTTCTTGAAGGGAAGACCATGGAGTTTATGGATCTCCTCAATGAGCCTGTCGACTGATATATCGGTCGCCGGTCTGCATCCGTTTCCCTACACAATAATTCCTGTTGTAACCTATGGCACTGAAACGTCAACATGACATGATGGCAATGTTTTCGATGGCATCCATGACCGATGTCATATTCCTGTTGCTCATCTTTTTCATGATAACATCAACTTTCGTATTCCCCACAGCGCTTGAAGTGAATCTTCCTCAAAGCACCGTGCAGACTTCTCTCAAACCCGGCACAAGGGTGTATATCGACAAGGATGAGAAGCTCTACGCGTCGTTTGGTGACGAAGAGCCTCAGGCTATTCCCGACAATGCGCTTATCCCGTTTCTGCAACTCGCATCGCAGAACTCACCGGCCGACGAGGCATTCATTGCCATATATGCCGATGAGGAAGTGCCTTACGGTAAGATTGTAGAGGTACTCGACTTGGGTGCGCGCAATAATCTTAAGATGGTACTCGCCACGCGTCCGTCAAATGCACGCAAGGCCAAATACGAGCCGTCTGCAGCAGTTGTCACAGAGGAACAGACACTATGAACCAGCGCGATAAAGACAGGTTGATTGCTATTCTCGGCACAGCCATGACATTGGCTCTGCTGCTGATATGGATTGTGCTTTCAGAGTTCAGGGTGAATCTCTCTGACATCGAGGAGCGCACCTGGCCCCCTGTCGATTCCAGCGAGATAGTGTTTGGCGGAGAGTTCGTGAAGCTTGGCGATCTGCCTGTCCCTGTCGAGAAGCATGATGCTAAATCTCTGCCGCAGGAGTCGGCCGAAGAGCCTGCATATGATGGTACTGATCTGGCCGATGCCGGTGCGAAAGCGGAGACCGCTCCGGCGCCGGTAGCTTCCGAGCGGCAATCGCCCATGAAGGTTGAGAAGAAACCTGAGGTTCTGGAAAAGAAAGGGCCCACGAAGGAGGAGCTTGCCGAACAGGAGCGTATCCGTCGACAGAAAGAGCAGGAAGCCAAGAGCAAGCAGATCAGTTCGGGTATAAAAAACAGTTTTAAAAACAATAATAAGTCGGCCACAGGCATCTCCGGATCGACCAATGGCAATTCGGACAATGGCGTGCTTGCCGGCACTCCGGGCTTCAGTCTCAAAGGGCGTACTCCCGAATCGTGGGGTGCCACACGCAGTACACTTGCCGGAAGTATAACGATAAGGGTCACCGTCAACCGTCAGGGCCATGTAATAGGTACGCCAACCTATGTTGGAGGATCTGGCCCTGCAGCCGCAAGCGCGCAAGTGCGTGCATCGTGCATTCAGGCTGCACGTTCGTCGCGCTTCTCCGTTGATCTTGATGCACCTGCCGAGCAGGTCGGCACCATCACATGGACATTTAAATGACCTATGTCCGTTTGGTGACATCCGCTGTTGGCACATATCTGCTACAGGCAGATGATGCCTCCCGGATGATTGTCGGCAACGATGCCATGCCAATGGCATTTGACTGACAACATAAATGACAAATGGCTGTCGATGGCATGCATTTGTCTGTTTTGTTAGGGACGCAGCTTTGTGCGTCCGTCTCTCATACAATGTGATTTCTGGCGCACGGAGGTGCGTCGCGATAGTATTATTATTCATCGAGTGCTTGCTACCTCGTTAAAAACAAGATTATGACTACATCTAAATTCAATTCCAGTGCAGAGCGCGTGTGCGCTCAGAGTTTTTCATTTCCGTTTCTTATTTTTACGGTATTGTTCTGTGTATGCCTTATCGTGGCCAACCTTGTGGAAATAAAGACGGTCAATATCGGGTTTACTACTATTACCGCCGGGATGGTGGTGTTTCCTATCAGCTATATTATCAACGACTGTATTGTTGAGGTATATGGTTTTCGTAAGGCACGAATGGTGATATGGCTCGGTTTTGCCATGAATTTCTTTGTGACGATGATGTTGCAGTTGGCCATACTGCTTCCTGGTACTGCCGAATGGCAGGGACAGGATGCCATGATAGCTACATATGGAGGTGTGCCGCGCATACTTACTGCGTCGTTCATAGCTTTTGTGTGCGGTTCGATGGTGAACGCGCTGGTCATGAGCAAGATGAAGGTAGCCAGCAAAGGGCGCTATTTCTCGCTGCGGGCCATACTGTCAACTGTGTTTGGCGAGGGAGTCGATTCGCTCATATTTTTCCCTATCGCATTCTTGGGAACATTGCCTGCAGGAGTGATTGTGGAGCTGATAATTGCCCAGGCTTGCATGAAGACTCTCTATGAGGTGATAATTCTTCCGGTTACCATACGCGTTGTTAAGTATATAAAGCGTGTAGAGAGCCTCGATACGTACGATAACGATGTGCGTTACTCGTGGTGGTGATATGAATCGGATGAAATTTTACACATGCATGTTTTTGCAACTTTTTCGTGCGGATGCAATGAAAAAGTTGTGAAAATATTTGGTGAAATCGAAAAGTGTGCGTACCTTTGCACCGTTCAAAACGGCTAACCTTAGCGAAGGGGACGCCACGGACAAAATCAATATGGTGAGATTAGCTCAGTTGGTTAGAGCGTCGGATTGTGGTTCCGAAGGTCGTGGGTTCGACCCCCACACCTCACCCCATAAAAATGGAAGCCTTTCGGGCTTCCATTTTTTTTTTGTATACAATACAGTTGCATCTACGATGGTTGTGATCTCTTCGTCTTGGAGGGGTGCAAAATATTCAGTTGCACTGGCCGGAAGATACGATATGGAGTGATTGGGTGGCGCTTTCGGGAGCAGTTGCTTACTATGGGAGTTGGTTTGAAACGAATCAACGGCTGAGGATATATCCTCCCATGGCCGCGGGACGTGCCGTGTAGCGTTGCAGGCCCCATTTGCGCTGGAATGCCTGACCGGAGATGGGTGATCCGAAATGCTCGCACACATTATATTGCGAGCCACATTCGGGGCAGGTGGCGATCTGTGTATCGCGGTCGTATACCACCCGTACCGATTGTTTGCGCTCTACTGGACATGCGAGATCGTAGAGCAGTGGCATGTTTTCAAGATTGGCCACAAGGAGCAATCCTCCGAATCCGGTGGCCGACATATCATTGTAGTGGAAATTTGAAGGGCGCTGGACAGCAGAACTTCCGGTGTGGATAAATTCATTGTATTGCCCGAACCCGTGCACACCATAGGTGTCCCAGATTCCTTGCGTTGACAGGTCGACATAAACCATAGCATACGGTATGCGGTCACTGTCTACCGTGTCATGACAGCCGTTCAGCGGCATCATCAAGGCCGCTATCGTACCTGCAATCCACTTGTTTTTCTTCATTGTGCTGTAGCGTTTTCGTCATTACCGAGCAGCTCGGAGAGGGCGCGGTGATATGTGGAGAAGTCAAACGAATCGACTGTCTTCTCAAACATTACCCGCAGACGGTCGTTGCAGAGGTTGCCAATGGAACCTTCATGAGTG
>CANPDS010000154.1 GCA_947573015.1 uncultured Muribaculum sp. | reverse complement strand
TGATAGAAGCTTTTGTGTCAAATACTGATATACATCAGGCTACTGCTGCCAGGATATATCATGAAACTCTTGAAAGTGTGACTCCGGAGCAGCGTGCCAAGGCCAAGACAGCCAATTTCGGCATCATTTATGGCATATCCGCATTCGGATTGGCTCAACGCCTGCATATACCTCGTTCTGAGGCCAAGGAACTTATCGACGGATATTTCCGCACGTACCCACATATAAAGGAGTATATTTCAGAGGCTATAGAAAAGGCCAAGACACTTGGCTATGTCACTACTATCATGGGGCGTAAACGCATGTTGCCTGACATAAATTCGGGCAATGCTGTGGTGCGTGGTTATGCGGAGCGCAATGCCGTCAATGCTCCAATACAGGGATCGGCTGCCGACATCATAAAAATGGCGATGGTGCGTGTAGCTAATCATTTCAATGAGCGCGGACTTAAGTCAAAGATGATAATGCAGGTACACGACGAACTTATTTTCAATGTATTTCCTGATGAACTCCCGATTGTGCAACAGATTGTGACTGACGATATGATGGGCGCTTATCAGGGGAAAGTTCCTCTTGTGGTAAGCTCTGGTGTTGGTCAAAATTGGCTTGAGGCCCATTGATTAAACATGCTCTAAATTTGGCATTGCACTTCACTTATTTGTATCTTTGCAGTAAGATATGGAATTTCAGTTACAAGCCACCGATACCCTCACCAATGCGCGTGCGGGACTGATTACCACTGACCATGGTCAGATAGAAACTCCCGTATTTATGCCTGTCGGCACTGTGGGTAGTGTAAAAGCCGTGCATATGCATGAGCTTCGCGATGATGTGAACGCTCAGATTATACTTGGCAACACGTATCATCTCTATCTGCGTCCTGGAACCGAGATATTGCGTCATGCCGGAGGACTGCATAAGTTCAACGGTTGGGAACGTCCGATTCTTACTGACAGTGGTGGTTTTCAGGTGTTTTCCCTTGCATCCAACCGAAAACTTAAAGAGGAGGGAGCCTATTTCCGTAGCCATATAGATGGATCGAAACATCTCTTCACTCCAGAAGGTGTGGTTGACATTGAGCGAATCATCGGTGCCGATATAATGATGGCACTTGATGAGTGTCCTCCCGGCACTGCCGAGTACGACTATGCCAAGAAATCTCTTGGCCTTACTCTGCGTTGGCTCCACCGTGGATGGAAACGCTACAAGGAAACTGAAGGACTCTATGGATACAGTCAGGCTTATTTCCCTATAGTGCAAGGTTGCACATATCCTGATCTGCGTAGACAATCGGCTCTCGAAGTGGCTGAGCTCGGGGCTGACGGTAATGCTATCGGTGGTCTTGCAGTAGGTGAACCGGCTGAGGTAATGTACGATATGATAGAGGTGGTCAACGAGATTCTTCCAACGGACAAGCCTCGCTATCTGATGGGAGTTGGCACTCCTGCCAATATACTTGAGGCCATAGAGCGCGGTGTTGATATGATGGACTGCGTGATGCCTACGCGTAATGGACGTAATGGTATGCTTTTCACCCGTCATGGTGTGATGAATATGCGCAACAAAAAGTGGGCTGACGACTTTTCGCCTCTGCAAGAGGATGGCCCGAGCTATGTTGACCGTGCCTATTCAAAAGCATATGTGCGTCATCTGTTCGCAGCAAATGAGATTTTAGCTATGCAGATTGCATCAATACATAATCTGGCGTTCTATCTATGGCTAACGCGTGAGGCACGCGCACATATCCTTGCCGGTGATTTCAAGGTTTGGAAGACTGAGATGCTTGAGTGCGTCACACGCCGCTTATAGTCAATCCCACTGTATCATTATTTGTTGTGACAAAGCATAAAGAGCCGATTACCAGCGTATGATAAAACCGTTCAAGATACTTGACCTATATATCATCAAGAAGTTTCTTGGTACATACTTTTTCGCCATTCTTCTTATATTGGCGATTACGGTGATGTTTGACATCAATGAGAAACTCGACTCTTTTCTCAAAGCGCCGCTTCACGCCACAATCTTCGACTACTTTCTCAACTTCCTGCCCTATTTCGCCAATCAGTTCAGCCCGCTGTTCACCTTTATCGCTTGCATTTTCTTTACATCCAAGCTCGCCGATAACTCTGAAATAATCGCCATGCTCTCGTCGGGAGTGAGTTTCCGCAGACTCATGCGTCCATATATTGTTTCGGCGGCTGTGATTGCTGCACTTACATGGGTGCTTGGTGCCTATATAATACCGCCGGCCAATGTGAAACGTATAGAGTACACTAATACCTATGTGAAGAATAAGCGTGTAGACTATGGAAGCAATATCCAGATGATGGTGGCACCGGGTGAGATAGCCTATATGAGCAGATATGACAACACGACACGGACAGGCTACCGCTTCTCGCTCGATAAATTTGAGGGAAAACGCCTGACATCGCGCCTGACTGCCAATACTATCAAGTGGGATACACTCTACAATTGGCAGGTACGCGACTATATGATACGCGATATAGAAGGTATACGCGAGCACATAAAGAGAGGTTCGCGCCTCGACACGGTGATACCTTTTGAACCGCGCGATTTCCTTATATCCAAAAACGACCAAGAGACTCTTACATCGCCTCAGTTGCGAGAGTACATATCCCGGCAGAAGGAGCGTGGTGTGGCCAATATCGAGGCATTTGAGATTGAGAATGAACGCAGGTATGCCATGTGTGCCGCCGCATTTATCCTTACCGTCATAGGCATGACCTTGTCATCCAAAAAGGTAAAGGGAGGCATGGGTATCAATATTGGTATTGGTCTGGTGCTCAGTTTCAGCTATATACTATTCATGACGGTTACTTCTACATTTGCTATCTCGGGCTATACATCGCCATTCGTAGCCATGTGGATTCCCAATCTTATTTATATCGTAATAGCCATTGTGCTTTATCGCCGTGCTTCTGCCGGCTAATCCATCAGGGATATATTACAACGCAGGGACACATATAGATGTGTCCCTGGCAATCATTCATATGTTATTAAACACCCTCTTAAGGCAGACCCATCAAAGTGCGTTCTTGTGTTGTCAGATGCGGTCGAGAACTGTTGCCACCAGATCGCGGACAGCGGTCTTATAGTTGGGTGTTGCCTGAGTGGAGACTCTGTTGGCTATTATCGAGCATACGGTCATGGCACGGTGTCCCAACAGGAGCGATAGGCCTTGAAGTGGAGCTGATTCCATCTCATAGTTGGTGACAGGCTCGCCATTATATCGAAATTCCTCTATGCGGTGGTTTAGATCGGGATTGGCAAGCGGCAGGCGTAGTTCGCGCCCCTGTGGACCGTAGAACCCTACGGCTGAGATGGTATGACCTCGCACCATATCATCGCGTCCGATCTGCTCAACGAGTTCCTTGTTTGCGGGTACTACGTATGGGGCTGCCCATAGTGGATTCCATCCTACATATTCACAGAAAGCACGCTCATAGTCGAGATCAGCCACATGATTACGTCCGGCATAATAGTTGAGCACTCCGTCGAATCCTATGGCATGTGCTGCGATAACCGGTGTCCCTACGATGAGTTCAGGCTGCAACGCTCCCGATGTGCCGATGCGTACAAGGGTGAGAGTGCGATGCTCTGGTTTTACCTTACGGGTAGTGAAATCTATGTTGGCCAGAGCATCAAGTTCATTGAGCACGATATCGATATTATCAGGTCCGATGCCGTGGCTCAGACACATTATAGGCTTTCCTTTGTAAGTGCCCCCTATTGTATGGAACTCGCGTGATGACACCTCGAATGTTTTGGTGTCGAAAAAAGATGCTACCATATCTACGCGTCCCGGATCGCCTACGAGTATCACGCGGTCAGTAAGTTGCTCCGGCAGCAGATGGAGATGGAATATTGTGCCGTCCGGATTGATAATCATCTCGGAAGCTTCAATACGTCGGTTGTTCATATTTAATAATTTAATAATCTTGAATATCGGTTAATACTAAGTTTATAACGTATGGAATATGAGGTTGGGTTTAGCGAGCGCGATATTTGCCTCCCGGATATGTGATGATATGTCCGTCAAACTCCATTGACATGAGCATCCCAACGAGTTGTGATATATGGATGGCAAGATCTACACACATCTGATTGAGTGAGCCTTCACCGTGTTCATGCAGATAATCCAATATTCTCTGCTCATCTTTGCCAAGGAGCGGCAATTCAGGTTGTGATCCTTCTTCATCAGGGTGTATTGGCTCCCAACCCATAGCGTTGATTAGGTCGTCGGCACACGTGATCAGTGCCGCCTGGTTTCGTGCTATCAATGCGTTGCATCCACGGCTTCGCGGATCGGATATGCGTCCGGGCAAAGCCATTACGTCGCGTGAGTAGGATAGCGCCAATGATGCTGTGGTGAGTGCGCCACCTCGTTCGGCTGATTCCGCCACAACTACACAGTCGCACATTCCGGCCACAATACGGTTGCGTGCAATGAAATTTCCACGGTGTATGGCATCCTGCGACATGTATTCGGTCAATAGCATTCCTCCGTTGCGTACCATATCAGCTGCGGTGGTGCGGTGTGCCGCAGGATACAGAGTATTGAGTCCATGGGCCAGAGTGCCTACTGTAGGCAGCCCTGCTTTCATAGCTGCGCGATGAGCTGTCACGTCAATGCCGTAAGCAAGTCCGCTTACAATCACGGTGTCACTCCCAAGCTTGTCGGCAAGATCATTTACAAGATGCTCCACGAAATCCATGCCATAAGGTGTGGCATGACGTGTGCCTACAATGCTGATTACATGCGCGGCATTAATGTCGGTGTTGCCTATGGAATATAGCATAAGTGGGGCATCTTCACACTCTGAAAGACGTATAGGATACCGAGGGTCGGTAAAATAAACTCCATCTACGTGGCCTTCCACCATAAATTCCAGTTCCTTATTGGCTATGTCAAGCAAACTCTGACGGTAGCTCTCTGCCATCATTGCTTTAGGTAACTGGGGCAGTAAGTGTACCAGTTCTTTTGACGTGAGTGTGAAAAATTGCTCCTCGGAGCCTGTGTGTTGGAGAATATTTTCCGCCACTTGAAGATTGATCCCCTTGATGCGGCTGAAAGCTATCTGGTAGAGAGTTTTATCGTGCATGTCGTCTTGAAGTCAGGTGTAAATGGTTATTGATGCAACCTCTTACAGATATTTTTTGAATGGTTCGGCAAGTTCGTCGCCTCGTGTCAACCTACCGTTGACTGTCGCTACGCAGCTTACTTTTCCGCTCACTACCAGACGTCCATCTTCGTTATATATGTCCTGAAAGAAAACAAAACGTGCTCCCTCTCTGGCTATATTAAGGCAACTTGTGAATCGTTCCCCGAGGTGAAGAGGGGTACGGTAGTCGATCTCGACCCGATTTAGAACAGGATCGATACCCCTGGCATGCATCTGTGCGAACGACATTCCGGCAAATTCGCAAAACTCGTGTCGGGTATGTTCGAAATAATGTAAGTAGAAGGCATTGTTTACAATGCCTTCGGCGTCGACTTCATAGTCGCGCACCTTCATTGGCAGTTTAAATATATATTCTTTTGACATTGCTCATTAATTGGAAGGTCGAAGTCAAATATACAAAGAATATCTTAATTGCAGAAATAAGGTTTCACATTATATAAGTTTTATTGATAGTAGTTGGGGCAACCAACGTGTTTGTGGGGGTGTTCTAATGTCGGTAGAAGTTGTTAGATACTGTGAAGCAGGACACAGCACAAAAAAAGTCCTGCGGCTTACAGCGCGATCTCTTCTGCCGTTCTTCTTCCCATAAGCGGGAGTGTCGGATGGCATTAGTGAACCACGGTCTGCAATTTCAGCCACAGGACCACTGGAAATATGGTAATTCACCGGCATGCATCCGTTGATGGACGCATGCCGGCGTTTTTTAGCAATAGTCTAATGACGATCGTTTAGTTTACTTTGTTTTTTTGCCTTTGCCTCTGTTTTGACCTTGACCTTTTCCTTGACGTGCTGGAAGGGGCTTTCCATCATCAGTAAGTTTCAGCTCGGTATCGTTGGAAAGCTCAACCTCATATCCTCCACGTTTGCGGGAGATTTCTACAATTGTCAAGCCTTCGAAATTGGTAGCTACATACTGGGCGATGGCTGTTGGACCAATAGCAGAAGGGACTGCATTGCCTCGGGCAGCCTTCACATCTTTCCAGTCTCCATTGGATTTGAACTCTACTTCTGCACCGCTTGCAAAGTCAACTTCATACTCCATGCCGTGACGTCCTTGATCCTGTTCGACTTTTCTGACGGTTTCCTTGGCAAAGTGCTTGGTAATGAAAGTCTGGGCTGCTTTAGGAAGCGCTGACTGTTCGATAGGGGTTCCTGCGAATGCGAGTGCCGGCATGGCGAATGCGAATGCGGCAATTGTGCGTTTGAT
>CANPDS010000153.1 GCA_947573015.1 uncultured Muribaculum sp. | reverse complement strand
AATGCAGAGGACACAACCACACAAGTGACCATCACAAACGGTTTCAACGTAGATGTTGTTGCTGAAGATCCCTATGAAGAGGATACAGATAAAAACAAGTTCCCCCATATGGACGGTCACCACAGTATGTTGTTGGTAAATGACGACATTGAAATCACCAGAGGCATACCTGAAGACGGCAAGATTACTTCAGAAGAATCCGGATATGTATACCAGATGGGAGATTTCCAGAGCAACAACTGCCTATATCTCCCCAGAAAAGGCGAAACCGGTACTCTCGTGTTTGCAGAACCTGTCACAGCAACCAATCTTGGACTTCTCATCTGCGCAACAGACGGAGCAGAAGGATGCAACCCACACCCTTCATATAGCGCCGTTATCAATTACGAAGATGGCACAACCGACACAACCGAAGCACGCAGTGTAGCTGATTGGGGTTGTGGTCATGCTAAAGCATTCAAAATGGGACAACGCTTCCGTGGTGATGGCCAACCAGTAGAAAACTGTCCCCTTGTAATGGCTGAAGATATCCTCACAGTAAAAGCTGATGTGAAAATCAAATCGATCACACTTACATGTGAATCTGAACCTACCATGGCATCCTGGGGTGAATATTGCTACGGAAGCTTCAATTTCCTTGCTGTCACTGCTATCACCAAAACTTCAGGCATCGATAGCGTAACTGCTGAATCAGCTGAGATCGAAGCTATCTACAATGTAGAAGGTATCAAACTCAATGAACTTGGCAACGGGCTCAACATCGTTAAGTACACCAACGGTGACGTACGCAAGGTATATGTAAATAAATAAACAAATATCTTTTATCCGGAGAAATCTGTATATGGACGTGGATATGTCCAATCGGATTTCTCCGTTTTATTTTCTACCTTTCCCATTCATCATGAAAAAAAGTATACTGTCAATTCTATTTATATGTGACTGTGCGCTTCCTATAGTCGCGCAACGTTCCGATAATTATTGTCCGCCAAACACCAATGTAGTACTTACCCAATCTACATTGCCTATTGTCAAGATTGACGTCAAAGGCTCTACAATTCAACGCCAGACACCAATCAACGGACACCTTACCATTATTGACAACGGAGAGGGAGAAATAAATTATTGCGACACAAAGAGCGCCTCCTCACAGAATCCCCTCTATAACGGACCAATCCACATAAAATATATCGGAAACACTACTTTCACAAACAGCGAGAAAAAATCATACCTAATACAAGCCGATAACAAATCATGGCAACTCAATGCTTGTGGAGCCGACCGCAGCATGATACGCACAATGTTAGCAAATGATCTCGCACGAAATTTTATGGATATAGTGCCATCTGCCACTCTATGCGAAGTAGTCATCGATGATGTATACTATGGTGTATACCAACTGTCCGACTATATCGGCAATATATTTGACAATGGAGATATGGCAGTATCTGTTGACCGTAACGATGCAGTACAAACATATGCTTCAGCAATAAAGCCAGTGGATAATGACGGAACGTCTATCAATGTTGCAACTATCACATACAAGCACATATTCCCTGACAATGCTTATACTACACCCAATGCGCTTATAGCATCCACCGAACAATCGTTTCTCAGTGGCAGGTTTGACGGCATCAACCTTACCTCTTTTGCCGACTATATGCTCAATTCGGAGTTCAGCCACAACGCCGACTCATATCGTCTGCATGCCTTGATGTGTTTCCCCAAAAATGCCTCTACAATAATGATACCCGGAGACGCGACACTCGGATTTGGCAATTATGATGCATTCGAAAGCTTCCGCTCAGATACATGGCTGTATCGAAACAATGATATGCTTGCAGCTCAAGACGAGCCACAGCTAATACCTTTTTATTGGTTTAATCTCATACACAACGAGGACTTTCAGGCAATTTTAAAAGAACGTTGGTCGCAATACCGCAAAGAAGTATATACCACTGATTACATCGATCAATTAATTGACGGGTATGTAAAGATTCTGAAAAATTCCGGTGCAGCAGACAGGAATAATGACGCTTGGAATATATGGTCAAGAAAACTATGGCCAAACTACTACTGTTCCACATCTTTTGACGATGAAATTTCATACTTGAAGCATTGGATCACAGAACGATTGGAATGGATGGATAATAATATCGGAAATGAAGAGATAATCGAACCGATTGATCCTACGGCAAAGTCACAGATCGTTTCATTGGAAATCGCATCCGGCTTCAACTCCGACTGCATTGCTACAAGCCTTAACGATGTTCCCGAAAGCGCATCCTCCCATCCGGCCCTCGACAACCACGGTAGTGTGCTTGTAACCTCCGCAATGGCAAACGGCGGCAAAGGTCTGCCCGAAAACGGCTCTCTCATCGCTGAAAACGGACACATTTTCCAATTTGGAGATTATTTGTCAGACAACTGCCTGTATCTCGACCACACGGATGCAACCGGTACGCTTATATTTACGGAACCAACACAAGCCGATTCATTGTGTATACTTCTTGTCGGTACAAATCGAGAATATTACGAACTAAAATATCTCGCCACAATAAATTACACAGATGGTTCTTCCGAGCAGACAGATCCACAATTTGTAAGCGACTGGTGTGTGGAAGCCTACAACGATTTTGTATATCGCAATCTTACCAGATGGCGTTCAGACTATAACGGAGGTGGAATAGATGGCACAAAAGTCAATCTTTCCGAGAATCAATTCAAGGTTAATAAAAACAAAATGATCCAGTCTGTCACTTTCACATCACAATGCCGTGATGATGAATGGGGTTACGGAATGCTTGGAATATTCGCAATATCTGCCGTAAAACGTACCACATCGGGCATAGAGGATATTGAAAATACCAACCATGCATCAAAAACAATAAAATCCATATATACGCTATCAGGAAGTTTATCTACGCGTCTGAATAAAGGCATCAATATCGTTGTATATACTGATGGCTCATCCGAAAAGATATTTATCCAATAAATATAGCTCCCAGATTCAGATTTAAAGGATGTGCAAACTCTGATTTGCGATAGGAAAAACAGGTGGTTTCGCAGATTTTTAAATAATTTCGTTTCGAAATTTGCTTATTTCAAAAACAAAGCATACCTTTGCAAAGAGAAACCTCTCCTGACAATATCAGAACAACAATACATACCCTCTCGCATCCCGATTAACACGCTGATGATTTGCCATAGAGCATTCATTGTTGACAAAATTTATACCACATACAATTCATCCATACCATAATTTATGAAGTGGCGCTCACCGCGACGGCGGGCGCCACTTAGCTTTTATGTAAACTAGCACAATCATCATCAATTATAATTTGATGAGCCGCCAAATCAAGAGACTACAATTTGTAGGTCAGCATCAAACGTACAGCAGTTGTACTTGATTTGACTCTCGGATAATCCCTATAATGTGTCACTCGATAATAATGGTTTACCGCAGCCGAAAGATACAATTTCTGCCATACCCGCAGATCTGCACGCAGCTCACTCACATGAAATGATGCGGCAGAATGATCGCCCTGAACATCCAGAGTACGAGGATCGCTACGCTCAAGATTAGTGTCACGATGATAACCTTTCCACGTAAATAATCGGTAGAATTCATGTCCCAAAGACGCAGAAAACCGGTCACGATCAAATATCATGTTTATGCCTCCCTTAAAAGAGAAGCCGCTTGCAAGATTATAGTTGCGCTCGTCTACCTGATAATAATCAGAAAGAATTGAACCAAGTATCACGGCATTTCCGTGTAAATATGCATCAAATGCCCATCGCGGATGACGTGCGTCGCGAAACATCCATCCTACCCCAAGACTCGCAGGAATGCCAAGTTTATAAGGCACTTTGGCAACATTTGCCATCCCCGACTTATGTATGGTATCGGAATCATAATAATCAAAATGTTGATATAATCCCACACTCATTTTACGGGAAGCGATATCCATGATCTCACGAGCTATAAGACGGCCCTTTATGTTCAATTGGCTCAACAACGGCTGTTTACTTACTACTCCTAAATCAGCTCGCACCGTGAAATAGTCGAATGGTTTGGTCGATGTAACTTCAAACCGATCGCCATACTCAATATTTATTTCCGCCGTAGCTCCAACTGCCGATTCTGAAACTGCATTATTCAGATACACGCCTTTCGCTCCAAGAGAAAACTCAATCGAAACAGGTGGTGTGCCATATAATCTGCCTCTTGTCGGACGTACCCTCCAAGCATCACCGGTAATAATTCGCGTCAATCCACGCATCGGAGATATCACAAACACCGCAGCCTCACGCCCAAAACGCGAAGCTCCAGTATCACGATCATCAATAATAGCGTCAGATGCCCTGAAACAGACTTCTCCAATAGCCGTACCTCCGATCGGGGTGGCAATAATGTCATTTGTAGACGGATACTCACATTCCATAAACATCTCCCACATAGCACTGCCACCTATCGCAAACAGCGATGACTGCCAATAATTAAATCCATTACTGCGTGCAGCATTATAATACAGACTGCCATTATAGGGATGAAGAAACATGTTTGTGCCAAGTTTATCATTATCCCACTTGAATCCCTTCCGAAAATTTTCCTTGACACTGTTCATGCTTATATAGGCGAAGTCACCGCGCTGGATATATCGGTCAAAAGCCCACAGGCCGAGATTAAATCCGACTACCTCGCCTGCCGCACGCCAAAAATGGGGTTTAGAGTAGTATACCACATCAGCACTATCAGGCGCAACTGTCGGGAGCACCCTTAGTTTAATAGGCATTTGTGCCACGGATGGAATCACAGCCATACACACAAACACATATAATATTATATGACGAATGATTTTCATATATTCCTCGATAAAGCGTGATGAAGAAGATTGTTACAATACTATAACAATTATATTTCTATCATGTTCGCAAACTACAATCCTTACCATATACCCACCAATACAAATATTAGCACAATGACGCACTATTGCCCTAATTTAAATCATCATGAACATCATCCACACCCATATCGCAACTATTTGTCAATATAATTTGCAAATATCAAACTTAATGCTTTACTTTGCCATCATATAACATCAAACCATAACGCATATGGCACTTATCATTCCACATAAATACAAACAAAAACTTTTGCCGGAAACCACCGAAATTGCAATCAAAGCCATAAAGGAGGGATTTCAGACCGAACTGTCTCAAGCTCTCAATTTACGTCGCGTCACCGCGCCGTTATTTGTACTTAGTGGAACAGGCCTCAATGATGATCTCAATGGCACAGAACATGCTGTGGCATTCAATATTGATGCCATGAATGGTGCCCGTGCCGAAGTAGTACATTCTTTGGCAAAATGGAAAAGGGCAAAACTGGGGGCTTATGATATAGCTCCGGGATTCGGTCTATATACTGATATGAATGCCATACGTACATTTGAGGATCTTGACAACACTCATTCACTATATGTCGATCAGTGGGACTGGGAAAAGACAATCCGTCCGGAAGATCGCACGCTTGATTATCTTAAAGACACTGTAACAAAAATATATAATGTCGTACGCACTATAGAGGAACGCATTTACCGTCAATTTCCACATATCACACCGGTGCTGCCAGAAAAGCTAACATTCATCCATGCCGAACAACTTCTGCAACTATATCCCAATCTCACGCCTCGTGAACGGGAAGAAAAAGCAGCTAAAGAATATGGTGCCATATTCCTTATTGGCATAGGCAACGAACTCAGCGACGGCAAACCACACGACGGTCGAGCACCGGACTATGATGATTGGATCAGCTCCAACTCCGACGGCTATACCGGCTTAAACGGCGACCTTATATTCTGGAATCCAGTATTAAACACGGCATTTGAATTGTCTTCAATGGGAATTCGTGTAAGTCCGGAGTCGCTACGGCAGCAACTTGAGAAACGAGGCTGTACCGAACGCGCCAATCTCGCGTTCCACAAAGCACTGTTAGCCGGAGAACTACCCTACTCTATAGGCGGTGGCATCGGACAAAGCCGTCTTTGCATGTTCATTCTGCAAAAAGCACATATCGGAGAGGTGCAGGCCTCGATATGGCCACCCGAACAGATCGCAGCATGCAAAGCAGCCGGCATTACCCTCCTCTAATATTAGAAAGTTTCGTATCAGACTCCGATACACTTGAATATCCTTATTTCTGCGCTTGTTTTACTACATTTTCTGATATATCCATACATAAAACATAAAACACATGTGGCCCCATCTATTGAATTATTGTGCAGATGGGGCCACTTATCTATTTTGACATTTTCAATAAATATCACCATAAGTAAAGCCCTATTATATAAAAGGCATTGAGCTACTAATCAGCGCTATATCAAGAGCGCTTCATGGCAAATTGGACTTTTCACGTAAGGAAATAACCGGCACTCC
>CANPDS010000152.1 GCA_947573015.1 uncultured Muribaculum sp. | reverse complement strand
GGTTTTGGAGAGGTTGGTCATATCGTCGATAGAGGTGGCACGCTTTTCATAAAGCCATTCGGCCATCTGCTTTGCTGCAAAAGAGGGCATGCCGCATGCTGCGGCTACCGCACGCAGCTGTTCAAGTGTCATTCCGACAAGTGGAGTAAGTGTGGTTGCTTCCATGTGTGCAAATTTAGTACATTTACTGCCTGTGTGAAAATAAACATTTATATACGTCACATTGATTTCGACCGGAAAAGACATCGGAGCTTTCGCGCGAAAGCTCCGATGCAAGTTGAGGTGTGTGTCTTCCGTAACAAATAAGAGTATATTTTATCTATTAAGCCCTATAAAATTCGTGGTTGAACGGACCAACAGGGTATTAATTGTCATTTAATCCATGCCAAAGGTATATAAAAATGGGGGAGGTTAAAAATACCCCCCCCCATTTTTGCAATTATTAACTAGAATTAACATGAATAATAATAGGTAGTAGTGATAATTGATGAGGTGAGAAGGGTTATGAGGGATAGCTGGTAGTGGGACGGGGAGGGACAAGAGGCTTCTACGAAGCCACGGGGAGGGGTTTGTCACCCACCGTCACATGGGGTTTCAGCACAATCGCGTGCCTACGGCACTTTTTTGAAGTTTTTTGGGAGAGTGGTAGGTGTTTGGTTGGGAGGAGGTGGTGGTTTTTTGTTGGTGAGGGATCGGCGCGCTAAAGCAGCGCCCTCCCAGGCTATGTAGGAGCGTGGGAGGGCGAGGTGTGCAGGGGGCAAGGGGAGCGCTGGTGCGCTACTATTTCACGATGAGTTTTCCGGAGGCATGGATTCCGCTGTTTGATTGCAGACTCCATACGTAGTAGCCTGCGGGGAGATTGACAGTGAATGAGCGGGAATCGGGAGTGATGGTTGCGGTCATCACAGAGCTACCTGCCACATTGTAGATGTCGATGCATGCATGCTGTATTTCCGATCCGGACAGGGTAACGGTGTTGCCTGAACGCACGGGATTGGGGGTGAGCGATGAGGGAGTGGAGACATCAGAATTGTTGTCGGCAATGCCTGTGGTTATGTCATCATCGGTAAGCGCTGAATATATTGTGTTGGCTACGGCTCGGTGGCCATCTGCGTTGTAGCGGTATAGGTCGCCGAGATATTGATCGGGGGCTACTACGTCGGATATGTCTATAACTGGAAGAGAGAGTTTGGCGGCAATATCGCGGAGGGCCGGAATGACTTCATCGCGAAGCACGGCACCGCGTATCTGGGTGCTGACATTCTGATCGTTCTTTGTACGTGTGGGCAGACAGATATAAATTTTGACAGAAGCATTCGATTCTTTTATGGCATCGACAATCTCGGTAAGGTCTGATTCGAGTTCATCCTTATATATCCAATTCCATTCGGAGGTATCTTTTTCGCCAAGATCGATGGTGACGATGTCGGGTGCGATATCGAGTACTTTGGTTTTGAACTGATTGTTGTCGAAGTATGCGCAAGCCTTGGCCGCGGTGCCATCTTCTGTGCCTTTGCGCAATATGGTGCGGTTGCCGATACCCGCGTTGGTTATTTTAGCATTGCTGCCATAAAGTTCCTGGAGTACATCGGTATAGTATTCTCCGGCATTCACTCCGGCACAGAGGCGCATTCCGCCCATGCATGAGATGAGAGGTGTGGTACGCATCGGATGTGTGACATGATCGGATCCGTAATTGCCGTTGAGGAGGGCGTCAGCGATGCGACGGGCCATGATGCCGGCTCCTGTGCCGTTGGGATGCACGCCATCAACGTAGGCGGTTTCCCACTCTTCGCCAAGCTCTTCCTCCATGGCGGTGTGAAGATTGATCACCGGTAGGTTGTTTTTCTCACCGAGGGCATAGATGAGGGGTATGATTTTGTGGATATTCTTTTCGTTGATGCCGAAATCGGGTTTGATGACGCGCAGCGGCAGGCAGAGGTAGATCTTTGGCTTTGACTCAAGGTCAAGGAATGAGTCGATTATCTTCTGCATGTCGGCTGTGTAAAGTTCGGGAGAGTCCTCAAGCCAGTTTTCGGGTTTCGAGTCGTTGGTGCCGAGCTTTATTACCACGATTTCGGGGTTGAATGCGAGGGCATCCTTATATTGCTGGCAGGCCATGTAGCTTTCGGCCGGACGCGACTGAGCTGTGCGTCCGCTGAGACCGTAGTTGCGCACATCGTAGTCGTCGCCGAGTATTTCCTGAAGCTGTGCTGGATATTTCAGAGCATTGTCAGTAATGCCTGAGCCGGCGGTGATGGAGTTGCCTACGCACGCTACGCGTATGGGACCGCGAAGCTCTATGCCGGTGATGGCGGTGTAGAAGGCTTGGGCCACTTTTTTATGTCCGGCTATCGACAGGAAGTAGTTGCCCAGATATAGAGCTGAATCATCTTCGAGAAGATCGGCCATGTCGATGATATCGAGATTGAGCGAGGCAGCTATGGCACGTAGGGCTGGTACTACCTCGTTGGCGTAGATCATGCCATCGATATTGCTGTCGTTGGCATTATTGCGCAGGCGGGGAGGGATGCAGAGGTATATCTTTACTGTTGGGTTCGACTCCTGTATGCGGGTCACCATTTCAGTGACATCGCGTTCGAAATCGGCTTTGTGAGCCCAGTTCCAAGGCTTTGCATCCATCTCGCCGAGGTCGATTGTCACTATGTCGGGCCGGGCGTTGAGCACGGTCTGGAATGTGCCGTTGTCGAGGTAGCAGCATGGACGTGTGTCGGATGGATTTTTCTCCGGATCGTTTTCGGTTCCTGAACGGAGGATGGTACGGTTTCCTACACCATAGTTGTTTACGGTGTAGCGGTCGCCCAGCATGCGCGAGAGTACGGCGCAGTAGGTTTGTGTGTCGCGGTCGGTGAGTTGTGGGCCGTAGGTGCGCATCCCTCCAATGCAACCTATGGTTAGGTGTTTGTAGTCGTCAGAATCGCCTCCGTTGCCGTTGAGAATTGCATCGGATATGCGACGGGCCATTATTGCAGCACCCTGTGCATTGGGGTGCACGCCATCGGCATATACCGTGTTCCATGCGTCACCAAGCTCCTCTTCGAATGCGGTATGCAGATTGATGATAGGAAGTCCGCGCTCCTCTGCCACCGATTTTATGATGGATATTATGGTGTGGATGTTGCGCTCGTTTATGGTCCATGACTCCGACTTCACACGCAGGGGGTAGCACATGTAGATCTTAGGGGTGGAGTTGGCTGTGATCTCGTCGAGCATGTCGCAGAGATCATTGCGGAACACTTCTGGGGAATCTTCGAGCCAATTGATGTTTTTGGAATCGTTCGTGCCGAGCTTGAGCACTACGATGTCGGGCTTGTAGGCAAGGGCGTTCTTGTAAGTGTCTTTTGTACGGTAGGCGCAGTCGCCCGGTTTCGATCCTTCGGTGAGGTCGTAGCCGCGCATCTGCACTGTCTGGCTGTTTTGTCCGAAGTTGCGCACCTCGTAGGCATCGCCGAGGAGTGTCTGCAGTTGTGCAGGATAGCGGTCGGCGGCATCATTTATGCCGGCACCGGCGGTGATGGAATTGCCCATGCAGGCCACCTTTATGGGCTGTGCCTGTGTGGCAATGGCTCCGGACAGCAGTATAGTGCATGCCAGGAGCAGGCTTAATAATCGTTTCGTCATAGAAATAAAATGATATTGATTTGGTTAAGAATGTGCTGATAGATAAGTGTCGGGTCAAAATAATTTTGAACAAGCGCTTATATCTACTTTAACAACGCAAAATTAGGTATAATTTGATATAGCCAAATTACCCCCCCCGAAATTAACAATAATTAAGTAATATTAAAAATGGCTCTTATGGTGCAATGGGTCAGAGGTCAATCTTCTTGACGCGGTGACGATGGGTGATGCGCTTGCGCATCACTATCAGGCGGCGGTAGAATCCGGCAAGCCGTACCCATAGCGATGACGGTGTGGCGATGAAGTCGGATGCGAGGGGGTCGATGGCGGATGGCACTACGGCACTTTCTCCGAATTGCTCTGGGTAGATGACTACGAGATTATTGCGGGCGAAATATTTTTGCAGGAACATCGGCAGTTCGTCCATCGATGAGCTGAATGATACAGACGAACGGCGTGCGTTGACCACAACAAACAGGTCGTCGTCGAGTATGTGGTTGGCGAGTAGCACAAAGTCGTCCCACCCCTCTACATCGCGGTATTCGGATCGGATTTCGAAGCGGTCGCGTTCGAGCACACCTCGCACGCAGCGGCGTGTGTCGGTGTTGCAGCAGAATATTATGCGGCATCCGATCTGGCGTGTAAGGCGGCCGAGCGAGTTGACCCATTGTGCGAATCCCGTCTCGTATTCGGCCTTCGGGGGCACTACTACCACGATGCGTGTCACGGCATTGACTGGTATGAAGCAGCGTGTGATGACCACCATCTTGTGGGTGTCGTGGATCAGTTGCTCGATCTTGGAGCCGAAGAATGAGTCGATCACGGTGGCTTTGCGGTGCATGCCGATCACTACTTCCGATATGTCGCGCTCCTTTATGGTGTTGACCAGTCCGGCCGTGACGTTGAGGTCGAAGCGCTCGATCGGCTCTATGGATAGATCCATCGCAGCTGCTGCCTGCTGAGCCTGCTCGAGGCATGTGCGTCCGATGGCACGGTTGCCGGGGTTGTCGTTGGTGATGATGTTGAGAGCATAGAGGCGGGAGCGTCGCGCCGGGTTGTGCATGAGCACCGCGAAGTCGACAAGTGATGACGCCGTGACTGGATTGCTGACGGAGATGAGCATGTTTGATGCCTTGTCGCGTGAGGAGGTGTCGGGTGTGGATTCGTCGCTCAGCATGGCCACGCGCATGCGTGCTGCGGCACGCTCGGTGATGATGGATGATATGGTGCACGTGGCAAGTATCATCACGATGGTGCCGTTGAGCACATCCTCGTTGAATATGCCCATCCTGTAGCCGATCATCACGGCGGCGAGGGTGGCGGCGGCCTGTGCGTTGCTGAGGCCGAATATCATGCTGCGATCGGGCTGGCTGAGGTGGTATGTGAGCTGTGTGCACCATGCGGCGAGCCATTTGCATATGGTGGCTACTACCGACATTACCATGGCTACGTAGAGTGTTTGCCATGATGACATAACTACATGGACATTGATGAGCATGCCTACGCCGATGAGGAAATAAGGGATGAAGATGGCGTTGCCGACAAACTCTATGCGGTTCATCAGCGGCGACATGTTGGGTATGTAGCGGTTGAGCACGAGTCCGGCGTAGAATGCGCCGAGCACACTCTCAAGGCCGATGGCCTTGGCTGAGTAGCTGGCGAGGAACACCATGGCGAGCACGTAGATAAACTGAGTGACCGGTTCGGAGTAGCGCTTGAAAAACCAGCGTGTGAGCCGAGGGAAGAGGTATACGATCACGAGGCAGTAGGCCACGAGTCTGCCGAGAAGTGCGATCAAGCCGAGGGCGTTGAATGCTCCGTCCTGCCATATGCCGACCACTGCGGCGAGGACGATGAGGGCACCGAGCACGGTGACGATGGTGCCGGCGATGGTGATGATTACTACGGGTGACTTGTTGAGGCCGAAACGGCTTACGATTGGGTAGGCTATCAGGGTGTGGGAGGCGTACATCGACGCCAGGAGCACTGATGTGAGCCAGCTGAATCCAAGTAGCCACACTGAGGTGAGTGTGCCTATCACCATTGGGATTATGAAGGTGTAGAGGCCGAAGGTGAGGCCTTTCGACATGTTTTTCTTGAGATGGTACATGTCGATCTCGATGCCGGCGAGAAACATCAGGTAGAGTATGCCTACTTGCCCGAATATCTCGAAACTGGCATCGCGGCTGAGCAGCCCTATGCCATAGGGGCCTATTGCCACGCCAGCCACGATCATGCCGATGATGTGTGGTATCTTGAGACGGTTGAGCAGGATGGGCGCAAGCAGGATTATCACCAGCACTATGAAGAATATCATCACAGGGTCGGTGACAATCGGGGCTATGGAGGCAATCCGGCTCATTTTATTTCAGTGGTGTTTTTGCAAAGATACGAATAAGTCGAGAGCAATGCCAAATTTATTTGGGGATTGCCGAGCGGTAGTATCTAAGGCGTCAGCCAAAGATACGAATAAACTCTGGGCACTCTGAGATTTCCGAACAGTTGGAGTGCTCAGAGATCTCCTGGATCTCTGAAAACAGAACAGGGTGTGATAGCCATGATGGCTATCACACCCTGCATTGATGCTTTGTTAAGAGCGGCGAGGGTAAGATGCTTACTTACGGATGCCGAGCTCTTTCTGTGCGATGATGGCACGGTAGCGGGTGATGTCTTTCTTGATCAGGTAGTCAAGGAGACGACGACGCTTACCTACGAGGGCCTTCAGGGCGCGTGCTGTAGTATAATCTTTGTGATTTGACTTGAGGTGTTCAGTCAAATGAGCGATACGGACCGAGAATAATGCTATCTGAGCTTCAGGTGAGCCAGTATCAGTCTTGCCCTTA
>CANPDS010000151.1 GCA_947573015.1 uncultured Muribaculum sp. | reverse complement strand
AACGGATCCTTCTGCTCATATGACGCATTCTGAACCGACTGGCGCAACTGATCAAGTTCACGCAGATGCTCCTTCCACACCTCATCGATAGTGAGGAGCAGGATAGCTTTCTGCCATTCCTTTGCAATCGACTTGCACTGGGTATCGTAAGCGGTCTGCACATCGGCAGGGATGTTGAATACACGGCGTCCATCGGTGATTGGCACAAGCAGACGTCCTTTCGCACCATGATTCTCCACGGCATCCTTTATCACAGGCCATGTGATCTCGCATATACGGTCAGTGCGGCGCTGGAGCGCATCTGTTACGGCTGCAAATATCTGGTCGACAACCTCATTCTTAGGCATCTTCTTGAAATCATCCTCATTTACAGGGATCTCGATGGCAAATACCTTGAAGAGTTCCATCTTAAGGTCACCATAATCATTGGGAGAATCATATACGTTAACAAGATTCTCCACAGTGTCATAAAGCATGTTGTTGATGTCGATGCCAACACGCTCACCGAGCAGAGCATGGTGACGGCGTCCGTAGATATACTGACGCTGTTTGTTCATCACATCGTCATATTCAAGAAGACGCTTACGTATTCCGAAGTTGTTCTCCTCAACACGCTTCTGTGCGTTCTCGATAGCCTTGTTGACCATAGAGCTTTCGATCATCTCACCCTCCTGTATACCCATACGGTCGAGCATCTTGGTGACACGGTCGGTAGCGAACAGACGCATCAATTGGTCCTCGAAAGAAAGATAGAACACTGATGAACCAGGATCACCCTGACGTCCGGCACGTCCGCGCAACTGGCGGTCGACACGACGCGACTCATGGCGTTCGGTACCAATAATAGCAAGACCACCGATTTCCTTGCCTTTGGCTATCTCGGTGTCCTGCATATTCTTTACCTCCATAGGAAGCTTGATGTCAGTACCACGACCTGCCATGTTGGTAGCGATCGTAACCGCACCGGGCAGACCAGCGAGAGCCACAATATCAGCTTCCTTCTGATGAAGCTTAGCATTAAGCACCTGATGGTCGATATGCTGAAGCTTAAGCATCTTGGATAGAAGTTCGGAAATCTCAACTGAAGTAGTGCCGACAAGCACCGGACGGCCGATTTTGTGCAGACGTACGATCTCTGCTATAACAGCATTATACTTCTCACGCTTGGTCTTGTAGACTCGGTCGTTCATGTAGATACGCGCGATCGGCTTATTGGTGGGGAAAGTCACCACATAGAGCGTATAGATATCCCAAAATTCACCGGCCTCTGTCTCGGCGGTACCGGTCATACCCGCAAGTTTATGATACATGCGGAAGTAATTCTGAAGCGTGATGGTGGCGAATGTCTGAGTGGCAGCCTCAACCTTCACACCCTCCTTTGCTTCGATAGCCTGATGCAGACCATCGCTGTAGCGGCGACCCTCCATAATACGGCCCGTCTGCTCATCGACAATCTTGATCTTGTTGTCATCGATCACATATTCGACATCTTTCTCAAAAAGAGCGTATGCCTTTAGTAGCTGATTGACAGTATGGACACGCTCGGCTTTAACAGCATAGCTGTCCATAAGAGCATCTTTCTTCTCCTGACGGGCAGCCGGTTCGAGCGACTCGTCACCTTCTACCTCGGAAAGCTGTGCCGCAATATCCGGCAGTACGAAGAACTGAGGATCCTGCGAACGTCCGGTAAGCTCATCGATACCTTTGTCGGTGAGATCAACCGAACGGTTTTTCTCATCAATCACAAAGTAAAGAGGCTCAACGGCCACAGGCATCTCACGGCTGTTATCCTGTAAATAATATGCCTCGGTTTCAAGCAGAAGGGGTTTCATGCCCTCCTGAGAAAGGAATTTGATAAGGGGAGAGTATTTAGGCAGACCCTTGTAGGCGCGGAACAATGCGAGAGCACCAGCCTTGCGCACCTCCTTGTCGTCACTCGGAATCTTTTCTTTAGCTTCCTGAAGGAGCTGCCCCACAAGACGACGCTGAGCATTGTAGACATTCTCAACATTATTTTTGAAGTCATTGAAGAGCTGGTCGTCGCCCTTGGGCACAGGGCCCGATATGATAAGCGGTGTACGCGCATCATCAATAAGCACCGAATCGACCTCATCGACAATGGCATAATAATGCTTGCGCTGCACAAGATCCTGCGGCGACATAGCCATATTATCGCGCAGATAATCGAAGCCAAACTCATTGTTTGTACCGAATGTTATGTCGCACGCATATGCCTTGCGACGGGCTGCTGAGTTAGGCTCATGCTTATCGATGCAATCTACGGTCTGACCATGGAACATATAAAGCGGTCCCATCCATTCCGAGTCGCGCTTGGATAGATAGTCATTGACAGTAACGACATGCACGCCACGTCCGGTAAGCGAGCGCAAGAACACAGGCAAGGTAGCGACAAGCGTCTTACCCTCACCGGTAGCCATCTCGGCGATTTTGCCTTGATGAAGCACAATACCACCTATGAGCTGCACATCATAGTGCACCATATCCCAAGTCACTTCGTTGCCACCGGCTATCCAATGATTCTTATATATTGCCTTATCGCCTTCGATGGTAACAAAATCACGTCCCTGTCCGGCAAACTCGCGGTCAGCGTCAGTAGCAGTCACCTCGATCGTCTCATTGGCGGCAAATCTGGCAGCAGTCTCGCGCATGGCGGCGAATACTGTAGGCAAAACACGGTCAAGCTCTTTTTCATATGTTTCAAGCACGTTTTTCTCGCGCTGATCCACCTCGTCCCAAAGAGGCTGTCTCTCTTCAAAAGGAAGAGTCTCTATACGGGCCTTGATCTCGTCGATAGCAACGGTATCCTCTTCTACCGCCTTGGCAAGCTCGGCTTTGATATCGGTTATGGTCTGACGGAGCTCATCATTGGTCAGCTCCTTCATCTTTGGACCAAGAGCGTTAATTTCATTGACAATCGGCTGAATCTCTTTCAAATCGCGCTGCGACTTGTTGCCGAATATCTTGTTTAATACTGAAATGAATGACATTTATAAATGTGGTGTTGATTAGCAAATTAGTAATTGGCGGAAAATCAGTTGCTCCGCCATGGTCAAAGTGGTTGATAAAAACTTACTGCAATGACACGAATAAGCATATAGCGCTTATTTACGTTTTAGACGCAATGCAGGAAGCTCTGCTGCATTAGGCGAGCGAATACGCAACAGACGTGCTACAGTAGGCGCGATGGAACGTGCGTCTATCGGCTCAGAAATACGTGCCGACTCCAGCTCAGGGCTAAGGATGAACACAGGCGATGAAATCAACCCTGTGCGCACTGTCGTACGCTCCTCCTTCTGTGTTGTTGGATTTACATTTACGATCTCCCATCCGGGATTTACCTCAACAATCACGTCGCCGGCAGTGTCGGCCACGGTGTTGCGTTTAAGTGCGGCGGCATTATTCCCGGCCTTACCGGCCATAACGTCATCGATTGTCCATGCGCCGCTAACGCCGCTCATTCGTATGAGGAATGAAGCAGCATCCTCGCGAATCTTCCGTAGATCAAGATCGTGCTGCTTTATAAGATCTTTATTAAGATAAAGATGCCCGTTGTGATATCCGGTGACCCACTCACCATTGCCATGCTGGGCCATAAGATATACATTGAGCAACGACATGGCCTTGCGAGCCGAGAATTCACCGGCAGGAATACCCCACCGGTCATCATCGCGCTTATCAGAAGGAGCTGCGGGCGTACCGGTCAGGAATATAAATGATTTATCAAGCCCGACGGTGGCGTCGATAGTCTTGAAAAGTCGTGCCAGATCAGTGTCAAGACGCAGATATGTATCCATCGTCTCAAGACGCGAGTCGGAATCCTTTGCCTTGGCAAACGGGCTTACCGTATAGCAAAGGTTGAGCATGTCGATCGCCGCACCGGTGCCAAGTTTCAGACCGCTGATATAATCTGCTGCAATGTCGGTAACCTCAGTATTTACCGGAGCCGAGGTTTTGAAATTGCGGAAACGGTCGACATCATTGTGCTGAAACAGATGACGGAATGGATAATATTTCTTGTATGCCGGAAGATCGGGATATTGGTCGGGCTTCATCAACGGACGCCATGCAAGAGTGTCAAGGCGTGCCGGAAGCGGACGTGCGAAATTCCTTGCCTGAATCGGCTGTGGAACATCTTTATAATATGTTGTTGTAGCCCAACGACCGGTGACATCATCAAGCCAGAAAGCGCTGTTTCCGGCATGACCTGCGAGGATTATAGATTGTTCGGCAGATGGAGCCACAGAATATACGCTACCTATGCCACCGCCATCAATCCGCACCTCATCGCTGAGAGTACTCACGCGGATAGCCTTAGGGGAGAAAGTCTCGTCGGTATAATTGCCTATCTGATCCGGATCAAGGAGGATAGAACGCTCGCGTTTACCGGTATTGTCATAGACAAAAGTAGCAGGAATGCCATTGATTGATGCCGACGCACCACTGTAGATAATGGCTGTGGCAGCCGCAGGATCGACGTAAGTGCCGAAATCCACATTGTCGAGCATCACTCCGTCGCGCATCAGCCTACGGAAGCCGTCTGGCCCGAAATATCCTTTGAGCAAGTCAAGATAGTCCTCCCGCAAACCGTCAACCATTATGCCCACGACCAGACGCGGACGTGGCGACGGCGCCTGAGTCTGGGCAGCGACAGTAAGGCTGACCAGAGAGGCCACGAGAATAGTGGCAAGGCGTGAAGCTATTATTGTATCGACTTTTTTGCGCATGATGCGGTGATGTAAATATAGCGTGCCGAAAGTATCAAATCGGCTGCAATAAGCGGCCAGAAGGCCATATTAGCATGCTGGCCTGTGAGAGGCCACAACACACATAACAAAAATAATGCCACAAAGTTAAGAAATTCGTAGAATAATACCAACCTACGGCATTTTTTTATAAATATACAACCAGGCACAATTAAGCACAACGGATTGAGCCACACTATCAACCAGTTGGGTGAAGTTGCCTCATGCACAGAGACAAAAACCAGAAATGCAATAACACAACCTGCCAGCCCGGCCAATGACATATAGCACGCATCAGCCCAACGGCTGATGTGCTTTCTGCGCAGATCATACACTGCCACAATTCCCACACCAAACAAGAGAATCAATGAGAAAGCCATCGGTGTCAAAAACCACGGAGTAGGATCGAGAGGACCGCCATCAGTCTGGGGACAATGATTTATCTGCTCTCCAACAATCTTTCTGATAGCTACATGCGAATCGGTAACTGATGCGCCGGGCAGCATGGTCATAAGCAGATGTGGCGAAAAAGCTTTTTCATGATCTGATATCGGATAATCAATACCACTGCCAAGAGCAAGATCAATGCCAAACTGATACCATGGATAATTGCGGTGATAATAGCGCATGGCATCACGGAATGTCCATCCTTCGGTAATGGCCGGAGCATTGAGCCTGATAGTATCGCCTACAGCCTGCTCGACCAGACGCAAAGGGCGCGTAGAGCAATTGTCCTTGACATAATTATACCTATACACCCTATTCTCAGGGAGAAGATTGCGGCGTATGAGATCAAGCAGACGTATGCTTTCCTCCTTAGTAAGTTCAAGAGGATATTCCACTACACCACGCCCGTCTCTACGGTAGCTTTCAAGAAAATAAGCAAATGGATAAGCAGCCACCATATAGTCAGTCTCCCCTTTTACAAAACGATACACAAAATTGGGAGCATCGAAATCGAAGATACCGTAATTGACCGCCATATCACGCCCATCCGGAAATTGCACACGCAGTGCGGCATGCCCTTCAAGCTCATAGATATCGCTTCCAGGAGTACATATAATCATACTTATACGTACGCTGTCGGCTACGGTGTCGGACGATGTACCGGCCATACCCGGCTCTGCGGCAAACAATGATCCGAAAGCTGTATATACAAGTATGGCACACGTGATAATAAAACGCATATTCATCTGTCAGATTGCTTGCAGTGAAAGTATATTGTCAAGGGTGGCCACAGCCTCCTCTACAGTGGGTATATCGGAAATAAGCATACTCCTTTTTTCCCCTTTCTGCCGAAGCTGCGCCCGACGTGGATTTGCCTGAAGATAACTGAGACAGCGCCCGAACATAGGCGACTGGTAGTAGGCCTTATTGCTCTCATCAACAAAATAGAGATACATGCGCCCCTGCTTGAGCATCACACGCTCTATACCGAGCGACTGCGCCATACGCCTCAGGCGCGGTATGCGCAACAGTTCGGCCGTCACTTTCGGAATTTTGCCGAAACGGTCCTCCAAACGGAGCTTGAACTGCTGTAGATCAAGCTCACGCTCAATACCGTCGAGTTCTTTATAGAGGTTGATGCGTTCGCTCTCCTGAGGCACATATTCCGGAGGAAGCAGCAATTCGAGATCGCTCTCTACAGTACAGTCTGCGACAAACTCTCCGGCATCATCTTGTGCATCCGGTTTATCGGCAGAGGCATCCGAAAGCACTTCGGCAAACTCCTGTGTATTCAAT
>CANPDS010000150.1 GCA_947573015.1 uncultured Muribaculum sp. | reverse complement strand
ACCTCAAGCGCAAATGGAACCCCGCAATGGCTCCCTACATCTTCATGGAGCGCAATGGTATCCACATCATCGACCTTTACAAGACAGCCGCAAAGCTTGAGGAAGCTGCGACTGCTCTCAAAGGCATAGCAAAGGCTGGCAAGAAGGTTCTCTTCGTTGCCACCAAAAAACAGGCCAAACAGGTGATCGCCGACAAGGCATCACAGATCAATATGCCCTACGTCATCGAGCGCTGGCCCGGTGGTATGCTCACCAACTTCCCCACAATCCGCAAGGCTGTGAAGAAGATGGCCAACATCGACAAGATGACAAAGGATGGCACTTTCGACAACCTCTCAAAGCGCGAGAAACTCCAGATCAGCCGTCAGCGTGCAAAGCTTGAGAAGACCCTCGGCTCTATCGCCGACCTCAACCGTCTTCCCTCTGCACTCTTCGTAGTTGACGTACTCAAAGAGCACATCGCAGTAGCTGAGGCAAACCGTCTGGGCATTCCCGTGTTCGCAATGGTCGACACCAACTCCAACCCCAACGATGTAGATTACGTAATCCCCGCCAACGACGACGCTTCAAAGTCAATCGAGCTCATCCTCGACACTATCGTAAGCGCTATGGCAGAGGGCCTCGAAGAGCGCAAGGCTGAAAAGGCTGACGCTCCCGCTGAAAGCGAAGAGGCTCCCGCACAGGCACCCCGTGGCCGTCGTCGCGTGGCACGTCGCAACGACGAGGAAGCTACAGCTGAAGTTGAGGCTGAAGTAGCCGAAGAGGCTGCTCCCGAAGCCACCGAGGCATAATCCCATTTTTCAAGAACCGCTTAAATATTTCAATAATATGGCAGTTACAATGGCAGAAATCACCAAGCTGCGCAACCTCACAAGCGCAGGTTTGATGGACTGCAAAAAAGCTCTCGCCGAGACTAACGGCGACATTGACGCCGCTGTTGAGATCCTTCGCAAGAAGGGCCAGGCAGTAGTAGCAAAACGTGAAGACCGTCAGGCTTCTGAAGGCTGCGTAATCGCCCGTACTGACGGAAAATTCGCCGCTATCCTCGCCCTCAACTGCGAGACCGACTTCGTTGCCAAGAACGCAGGCTTCACCGCACTCGCCAACAAGCTCATGGATCTCGCCATGGCCAACAAGTTCAAGACTGTTGAAGAGCTCAAAGCCTTCACTGTTGACGGACAGACCGTCGCTGACCTTATCACCGAGGAAAGCGGAAAGACCGGTGAGAAGACCGAAATCGGCGCATACGAAATCGTAGAGGCTCCCACCACAGCCGCCTACAACCACTTCAACAACAAGCTCGCCGCCATCGTTGGCTTCAACTTCGAAGGTGTCGACGACCAGATTGGCCGCGAAATCTGCATGCAGATCGCATCAATGAACCCCGTTGCCGTAAGCCGTCAGGATGTTCCCCAGGCCACAATCGACCAGGAGATCGCCGTAGCTGTTGAGAAGACCAAGCAGGAGCAGGTGCGCAAGGCTGTTGAAGCCGCCCTTAAGAAGGCCGGCCTCAATCCCAACCACTTCGATTCTGAGGACCACATCGAATCAAACATCTCCAAGGGATGGATCTCTGAAGAAGACGCTGCCAAAGGTCGCGAAATCATCAAGACAACAGCCGAAGCAAAGGCAGCCAACCTTCCTGAGGCTATGATCCAGAACATCGCCAACGGCCGTCTCAACAAGTTCTTCAAAGAATCTTGTCTGATGGAGCAGGAATATGTTCAGGATGGCAAGATCTCTGTTGGAGAATTCCTCGACAAGACTCAGAAGGGACTCGTTGCCGTTGCTTTCAAGCGCGTCAACCTCAATCAGGACTAATCCCCTCAACAAGTCGCAAATGTTGCCATAGATCCGGCACATCCTACGACTTGCCATTGACACGATAGTCATAACAATTTCAATAGCCGGCCACCGCAGCGCCTCGCGCGCAGCGGTGGCCGGCAACTTTCATCCTATAGTGGCCATATCATTCACGCCAAGTATTGATTTGGCTTTATGAGATAAAGTTTGTACCTTTGTCATAATTTGAAAAACTACAGCCTTTACAGATTATGGACGAAAAATTTGATGATTATGGCCGCTCCTCGGCCAAGAAATCCAAATCGACGATGATAGCCATCGTGGTGCTTGCGCTGCTCCTTATCGGCGCAATCGTGGCAGTGGTGATGACAACCACACAAATGCACCACGAAATCGAAGAACAGAAACTCGCCAACGAGCAGTTGCAGCTTACCAACGAGCAGCTACAGCTCGCCAACGAATATCAGGTGCTCAACTCGGAATACGCCCAATACGAAAACCAGTCACAGCTACTGGCCAACGACTCGCTCGTCACAAAATATGCCGCAGCAAAGTCAAAGGTAGAGAAGTTGCTGCAGGAACTGAACAACGAAAAGCAGAAAAGCTCAAAACGCATAAAGCAACTTCAGGACGAAATCGGCACACTTAAGAATATTCTGCGACACTATGTCGGCCAAATCGACTCACTCGGCAAGGAAAACGCCGCACTGCGCGACGAAAACGCAGAAATCAAGCAACGCAACCAGCAGCTCAGCAACCGCGTCGAGTCGCAAACCACACGCGTGGAAGCGCTATCCGAGCGAATGGTGCTCGCCGAAAAGCTCAACGTGACCGGCGTGCAGTTGATCGGCCTAAA
Organism: uncultured Muribaculum sp.; assembly: GCA_947573015.1. Taxonomy (GTDB): domain Bacteria; phylum Bacteroidota; class Bacteroidia; order Bacteroidales; family Muribaculaceae; genus Muribaculum. The sequence continues at coordinate 3,920 of CANPDS010000150.1, read as the reverse complement.
GAAGAACGGCAAAGTGGAAAAGAACATCACCAAAGCCAAACAACTTGAAGTAACATTCACCATCCCGCAGAACAACTCTACTCCTGTAGGAGAGAAAGTGATATATCTGCGCATCACATCGCCCGAGGGCACACTTCTCGGTGCTGGCGGACGCTTCAGCTTCGAGGGGGCTTCTCTCCAAAGCACTGCACGCAAGACTATCGAATATGCAGGCGAAGAGATCGCAGGCATCAAGATATATTGGGATGTGAACATCGCCCTCACTCCCGGTGACTATCTGGTAGAACTGTTTGCCGACAACTACCGTCTGGCATCACGCAGATTCACCATGCGCAAATAAGCCGTCGACACGTTGTATCGTGTCAATACTGCCATACCTCAAACCTCGTACGCGGACGCACCTCGGTGCGTCCCTACGTTTTAGGGCTTGTTTAAAAACAAATGTGAATTTCCGGTCGAAAATATTGAGGCGGATTTTATCTCGAAACGAGGGACATAGTGGATTATATGACTGAGTTGAGAGTTAAAGATACCCACGATATTCACATTTATTTTTTCAACAAGCTCTTACACAAAACTTCCAACAATCTCTCACGACACCAAATATCCACCCTATGCTCATATGCAACGCTGACATATGGTCGGCATTCATAGCCGATATCAATTCGATCGAGGTCAACACCACCTCATCAGTGTTCAAGTTATTGCTGAGTCTATTGCTCGGATGTTGCGTGGGCTACGAGCGAAAACGCAAAGGACAGATAGCCGGAGTACGCACATTCGCGCTGATAGCCATGGGGGCTACTCTTGCAATGATACTCTCCATATACGTGCCTCAGGAATACATGGGCCTTAAAAACGGAGATCCCGGTCGTATCGCCGCACAAGTAGTCACTGGCATAGGCTTTCTTGGTGCCGGAGCAATAATACAGATGAAAGGCTCCGTGCGTGGACTCACCACCGCAGCCGGCATATGGATCATAGCGGCCATAGGCATGGCCGTAGGCGTAGGGCTGTACGTGCTTTCGATTGTCACAACCGGTCTTATACTTGTGGTGCTCGTGATGATGGAGCGATGGGAGCATTATATGCATTCCGGAGTGGAATCCCGTATCATACGCCTTAAACTCTCGGTAATAGCAGAGGATATCGACGGCTACCGCGAAGTGCTCGCCCGACATCATGTACACCTCAGCAATGTCTACGTAGAGTATGACTATACTGACCCCGTCACACGGCTAAACCTTGTAGTGCTTGTAAAAGAGCAGACAAACTACATGAAACTATTCGCCGAACTCCGCGAGGTGAAACCGACGATAGCAATATCCCTCGGCACACAAGTATCAATCTGACAATAAACGCTTTTTCTTAAAATGTTGCTTAACCTCATCATTGCCGCAGCTACCGGTGAAGTTCCGACAGAATCCGACGGAATGTCAGACATTCAGGTAGAAAATCTCGTTAGCGACCTTGCATTCATCCTACTGATGGGCGCCATAGTGACGGTACTGTTCAAATGGCTGAAACAGCCGGTAGTACTTGGATACATCGTGGCCGGCTTCCTTGCAAGTCCGCATTTCGACTACCTGCCGTCGGTCACCACAGAAAGCAACATTGAATTTTGGGCTCAGCTCGGCATCGTCGTACTGCTATTCTCGCTCGGTCTGGAGTTCAGTTTCAAGAAACTGCTAAACACCGGAGGCTCGGCAATAGTGACAGCATTGATCATCGTCATAGGGATGATGTGTACTGGATTCGCCATAGGCCATCTGCTCAACTTCTCCCATATGAACAGCCTGTTCCTTGGCGGTATGCTGTCCATGTCATCCACCACCATCATCATCAAGGCGTTCACCGACCTTGGCTTGCGGCAAAAGAAATTTGCATCACTGGTGTTTGCCGTGCTGATCGTAGAGGATCTTTTCGCAGTGCTTATGATGGTGATACTATCCTCAATCGCCATCAACAAGAGCGTGGAGGGCACAGAACTGCTGTTCAGCATCGGTAAACTGGTATTCTTCCTGATAATATGGTTTCTGGTGGGTGTCTATGTACTCCCCTCGCTGCTCAACAGTATCCGCAACTTCCTCAACGACGAGACGCTGCTCATCGTAGCGCTCGGTCTATGCTTCGGCATGGCTGTATTCTCTGTATACTGCGGATTCTCGCTCGCACTCGGTGCATTCGTCATGGGTTCCATCATCGCGGGCATGAGCTACGCCGAACGCATAGAGTCGGTGGTAAGCCCGGTAAAGGATCTTTTCGGAGCGGTATTCTTCATTTCAGTAGGCATGATGGTCGATCTGCATATAATCGTAGAGTACCTATGGCCCATCCTGCTTCTTTCGGGAGTGGTGATAACAGGCATGATTCTATTCGGCACATTCGGCATGCTCATCACCGGACAGCCTCTCCGCATAGCCATGGAGTCGGGGTTCTCACTCACACAGATCGGCGAATTCGCATTTATCATAGCATCGCTCGGTATGTCGCTCGGTGTGCTCGACCCCACTATATATCCTATAGTAGTGGCCGTGTCGGTACTCACCACGTTCACCACCCCATACTTCATACGCATGGCCGACCCGGCCTACAACCTCGTTGAGCACCATCTGCCCAAACGTCTTCACTTCCTAATCGAGCGCTATAGCGACAACGCCGTCTCGGAGAGCGAGACGAAAGTGCTATGGGTATCCGTGCTGAAGCGATATGTATGGCGCATACTCCTGTACAGTAGTGTGATCATTGCCATCATGCTTGTCTGCCTCAGATATGTCGAGCCGTTCGTGCTCGAATTCTCGCCCGGATGGGGACGCTTCATCACGTCGGCCATCACACTGCTGCTCATGGCACCGTTTCTCCTCGCACTGGCTATGCCCGCCTCCCGACGTATTGAGCGCGATCGTCTTGTAGCGGCAAACGCTCATTTCGATGTGCCGCTTATCGTCATGACCATATTCCGTCTGCTCCTGGCCCTTGGTTTCGTAATTTATGCTGTCAGCGCCATCCACTCCATGAGGGTTGGATGGATCGCCGGTCTGGTGATATTCATCGCTCTTATCGGAACTCTATCCGGGAAGTTGAAAAAAAGGCTTCAGCACATGGAGTCGCGATTCTTCGACAATCTTAACGAACGCGAGCTGCGACGCTCCGGCAAAAACAATAATCTGGTGAGCGACATGCACCTCGCCTTCATTCCCGTGGGCTATGGTTGCCCATTCGTAGGCGACCGTCTGATGGACTCCAATCTGCGCCAACGCTACGGAGTAAACGTGGCGAGCATACAGCGCGGTGGACATACTCTGCTTGTGCCAAACGGTGGTATGCGCATATTCCCAGGCGATGTATTGGGAGTAATCGGCACCGACGAACAGATTGAGCAGGTGCTCCCCGTATTTGAGCGACCCGACGACGATGATGCAGACTCTCCGGCAATGGCCGACATCAAACTCACCAACATACAACTGTCGTCCAACTCTTCCCTGATCGGAAAAACCTCAGCGACAAGCCGTCTGCGCGACAAATACAAGGTGCTCCTCGTTGCCATACAGCGTCCCGACGGCACCTACATGCATCCCGACGGCACAACGCGCTTCGAAGCCGATGATGTACTATGGCTCGTAGGCGAACAGCGAAGCATCGAGGAGCTGAAAGGATAACACAACCTGTAATTAAACTCAACGACTTAAATAACCATCCCGTAGATAACCGCCATGTGGATATTGCTTGCCATTACCTCAGCCCTGTGTCTGGGATTCTACGATATTTTCAAAAAACTCTCGGTCGACGGCAACAATGTGTTGGTAGTGCTGTTTCTCAACACACTTTTCAGCTCACTGCTGATGTCACCAGTGATTGTGGAAGGTCTCGCCGACGGCTACATTGGCCTCGGAGGTAGCCTGCTTGGCCACACCCATATC
>CANPDS010000149.1 GCA_947573015.1 uncultured Muribaculum sp. | reverse complement strand
TCAAGAGTTACCAATGAGTCGGCTCCCTCGATGATGAAGCTGGCGTCGCCCATCTCATCTTCGGTGAGATAGATGTGGAGTTTGTAACCATCAAGTTCGCGCACATCGAAGTGTCCGGCGGCTACACTATCTGTTGCTGTTGTCTGAGTTGCCTCGGTTTTCTTTTGTTGGGAGCATGCTGCGAGAGAGAGTGCGCATGCGGCTATTGCAATAAGCTTGTTCATAATGTTAATGTATATGAAATTTATATGATGCAAAGATAGTGTGGCTGCTGTTGTAAATCAAGAAGTTACCCTTTTGTTATAAACTAACCTGTATTTCAGTATCGATGATTTTCAGTGGATTATATTTTAGTTAATGATTGTTAAATATTGGTTTCTGTTCACTTGTCCGGAATGCCCGTGGAGATATGCCATTGTGTTTTTTGAAAAATTTGCAGAAAGCCGCCATCTCTGAGAAATGCAATTCCGCAGCAATATCCTGAATCGGCATTTTTGTTCCTTTTAAATGGAATATGGCTTGTTGAATGAGCTCATCGCGGATTACAGCGTAAGGGGTCTTTCCAAGTTTTGCTTTTATCACTCTTGACAGATGTTTTGAAGAAACGCATAGCCTGTTGGCGTAAAATTCGAGATTATGCTCTTCCTTGTAATATCTCCATACCAGTTTGAAAAATCCCATCACGATCATATCCTGACGGGTTACAATTCCGTCGCTCATCTCTTCCGCCTGCCCTTTGTGTACCATCAGATTGCCTATCTCAAGGATGAATGCCCTGAAGTATGTCTGGCATATTTCGGCCCGGTAGAAATGCTCGGCATCATTGAGCGTATTGGCAAATAGTTTCAGCTGTGTCTCAACGGTATTCAGATCTTTTTCCTTCAGAGGGAGCTGAGGTATGGAATGGCGGTTTTTGAAGGATTCGGAATTCGCCGGTTTCATATCGTTGAGGGCCTCACTCGTAAACTCATAGTTAGGCAGCAGACACCAACCCTCGATATCATCGCTCATATCAATGAATGTGATTGGTTCCCACACGAGAATATCCATAAGATGTGCGGCGTGTACGCGTACGATGTCATTGCCTATCTTTATTGAAAGGGATCCGCGCACGATGAGCAGGAATATCCTGCATTCCTGAATTGCAACGCCATTCAGCTTCGTGAATAGCTCGGGGGTAATAAGCAGCACCCGGTCAATAATGGAGTTTTTGGATGGAAATCTTGATATTAATTCCGATAGGGTCATGATGTAATTGTGCTATTTTTGTCGCAAATATAGCATTGATGCGCTGAATGGGAAATAATATTGACAATATTAAATAGATTCATTCGCTATAATGCGCACAATGGACAATATTGCGTCCGATGGGTATAACTGCTTCATGGCATAATGGCCGTAATTTTGTGCGAAAAATTCATTCACAATTTATATGGCTTATAGAAAACAGATAATGGCTGTTGCTTTCACCGGACTCGTTCTGTCGTCATGCGGAAGTGGCAATGTAGAGCAAAGGGCTGATGCTCCGAAGGAGTATCCCCTTCTGGCAGTAAAGCCGGAGGATAGAAGTCTTTCGGTTAAATACTCTGCCGTTCTTGAAGGACGGCAGGATGTAGAGGTGCGTCCTGAAGTATCCGGGCTTATTACCAAAGTCTGTGTTGAAGAGGGTGCCAGAGTCCGTAAAGGACAAGTGTTGTTCGTGATCGATCAGGTGCCTTATAGAGCGGCATTGCAGAAAGCCCAAGCCTCTGTAGCTACTGCGGAGGCTAATCTTGCTAATGCCAAGCTCGCGCTTGATGGCAAGGAAGAGTTGTTTAAGGAGAAAGTTATTTCAGATTTTGAGCTCCGCACGGCACAAAACACCTACAAGAGCGCTGAGGCTGCGCTGCTACAGGCGAAAGCCGAGTTGTGCAATGCCGAAAACAATCTGTCGTATACCGAGGTGAAAAGTCCGGTAGACGGAGTGGCCGGTATGACCTCCTACAGGATCGGTGCTCTTGTCGGTCCGACTATGGCCGAACCTCTTTTGAATGTGTCGGACAATTCCCAGATGTATGCCTACTTCTCTCTGGCGGAGAAACAGGCTCTTGAGTTAATATCGAAGTATGGGTCTCTTGATGAGGCTATACAGTCGTTCCCCTCCATATCTCTTGAATTGAAGGATGGGGAGCTTTATTCTCAGGAGGGTAAAATTGATGTGATAAGCAGTATGGTGGACAAGACCACTGGAACTGTGTCGCTCAGAGCGAACTTTCCCAATGGTGGCGGCCAGTTGCTGAGCGGAGGATCGGCTAATGTGATTCTTTCGTATGAGCGTCCGGCATCGTTGGTTATCCCTCAGGGAGCCACATATGAGATTCAGAACCGGATATTCACATATAAGGTTGTCGATGGCACGGCGGTCTCCACTCCTATCGAGGTGTTCAAGATCAACGATGGTAAAGAATATATAGTGATGTCGGGTATTGCCGAAGGGGATACCGTGGTAGCCGAGGGTGCCGGTCTGTTGAAAGCCGGGACTAAGGTCATAGCCATGAACGATAATTCTAAAAAACAGGAGTAAAAGAAATGAATGGACAACGTTTCATCGATAGGCCGATACTGTCGATGGTCATCTCGGTGGTCATCGTGGTGGCTGGTCTTATCGGACTGTTTGCACTTGCGGTAGAGCAGTATCCGGACATCGCACCTCCTACGGTGAGAGTATCGGCTACCTATAGCGGTGCGAATGCCGAGACTGTGCAGAAGAGTGTGATAGTACCCCTTGAAGAGGCTATCAATGGTGTGGAGAACATGACCTACATGACCTCTACCGCAAGCAACACCGGTAGTGGGGATGTCACTATCTATTTCAAGCAGGGTAGTGATGGCGATATGGCTGCAGTCAATGTTCAGAACAGTGTTTCAACCGCGACAGCCCTTCTTCCTGCCGAAGTCACCAAAGTCGGCGTTACAACGCGTAAGCGACAGAACAGTACATTGATGGTGTTTGGTCTGTTCTCTCCCAATGGCACTTACGATGAGACTTTCCTCACAAATTACATGAATATCAACGTCAAACCGGGCATTCAGCGTATTACCGGTGTCGGCGAGGTGAATGTGATGGGCGGCGCATATGCCATGCGCATCTGGCTCAAGCCGGATGTGATGGCACGTTATGGCTTGGTGCCTGATGATGTCACGGCAGCACTTTCGAGCCAGAATATCGAGGCGTCGACCGGAGCGATCGGAGAGAATTCAGAGAATGTGTTCCAGTATACGCTTAAGTATCGCGGACGTCTGGAGGAGGAGAGTGAGTTTGAGGAGATTATCATCAAGGCTTTCGATGACGGTCGTGTGCTGAAACTTAAAGATATTGCCGATGTGGAACTCGGCGCCCAAAGTTACTCATATAAAGGCTTTGTCAATGGGTTGCCCGGTGCTACCTGTATGATAAACCAGATTTCCGGGTCAAATGCGAATGAGATAATCATCAACATAGAGAAATATCTTGAGCAGGTAAAAAAGTCGTTGCCCGATGATGTCGAGCTTGTGCAGCTGATGAGTACAAAGACCTTCCTTGATGCGTCGATCAACAAGGTAATCGAGACACTTCTTGAGGCAATTGTCCTTGTGGTGCTTGTGGTGTATCTCTTCCTACAGAATCCACGTTCCACATTGATTCCTACGATCAGTATATTTGTGTCGCTGATCGGTACATTCGCAGTGCTTTATATAGCCGGATTCAGTATCAATCTTCTTACACTGTTTGCGTTGGTGCTTGCGATAGGCACGATTGTTGACGATGCCATAATCGTGGTCGAGGCAGTGCAGACGAAATTCGATGAAGGATATAAGTCGACATATAAGGCTGCTGTCGATGCCATGGGTGGAGTCTCCTCGGCTCTTGTCACTTCTACTCTTGTGTTTATGGCGGTGTTCGTGCCGGTTTCATTCATGGGAGGTACATCCGGAGTGTTCTATACTCAGTTTGGTATCACTATGGCGGTTGCCGTTGGTATTTCCGCTATTAACGCGCTAACCTTGTCGCCTGCATTGTGCGCACTGCTGCTGCGTCCGAATCAGGAGATATCCGAAGGTGCCAAACTTGAGTTCTCAACACGTTTCCGACTTGCATTTGATGCCACTTTCAAGAAGATTGTACATAAATATATATTAGGTGTCTTCTTCTTTATAAAGCGTAAATGGCTTGCATGGTCTATTCTGGCTGTGGCATGCTGTGTGCTGGTATGGCTTATGGGCACGACAAAAACCGGTCTTGTTCCCAACGAGGACACCGGCACTATCTTCATGAGTTTTGACTCACCAGCCGGAAGCACCCTTGCCGAGACAGAGTCGATCATGCAGGAGATACAGGCCGAACTTAAAGAGATGCCGCAGATCGACAACTTCAACATGGTGGCCGGTTTTGGTATGGCCTCCGGCAACGGCTCTTCTCACGGTATGTTTATCATAAAACTGAAGCCATGGGATGAGCGTACCGGAAAAGATGATAATGTAGATGCAATCCGCAGTGAGATATACCGCCGTACGGCACATATCAAAAATGCACGACTGTTTATCTTCGCTCCTCCTATGATACAAGGATATGGCTCAGGCAATAGCTTTGATGTATATGTGCAGGATCGCTCCGGCAAGGGGTATGATGAATTGAGCAAAGTCACCACGGATTTCCTCGAAGCTTTGAATAAGCGTAAGGAGATAGAGATGGCACAGACATCGTTCAGCGCGAATTTCCCTCAGTATACCATCGATGTTGATGAGGCTCAATGCCAGCGTGCGGGCACTACCACAAGCGAAGTCCTCAATGTGCTGTCGGGCTATTTTGGCAGTATCTATGCGTCAAATTTCAACCGCTTTACCAAGATATACCGAGTGATTGTGCAGGCGCCCTATAATTATCGCGACGGTATGGAGGCTCTTGACAATATTTATGTAAGGACCAGTGGAGGCATGGCTCCCATAAGCCAGTTTGTATCACTTCGTAAAACGTATGGCGCGGAGTCGCTGATGCGGTTCAATATGTTCTCTGCCATCAACGTTCAGGGCATGCCGGCGGCCGGCTATAGTTCCGGCGATGTGATCAATGCTATCAATGAGGTTGCTGCGGAGACATTGCCGACAGGCTTCGGCTTTGAGTTCTCCGGCATGACCCGTGAGGAGGAGCAATCCGGCAGCAGCCATACTACGGTGATTATCTATGGTATCTGTGTGCTGTTTATCTATCTTATCCTGTGTGCGCTTTATGAAAGTCTTTTTATACCGCTTGCCGTGATTTTGTCCGTACCGTTCGGCCTGATGGGCAGCTTCCTGTTTGCCAAGTTGTGGGGTATTGAGAACAATATCTATCTCCAGACGGGTTTGATCATGCTTATCGGTCTTCTTGCAAAAACCGCCATTCTGTTGACAGAATATGGCACTGAGCGTCGTAAGGCCGGAATGTCGCTGACACAGGCGGCGATGTCGGCCGCATCTGTGCGTCTGCGCCCGATCCTGATGACTGCGCTTACGATGATTTTCGGACTGTTGCCGCTGATGTTCGCTACCGGCGTCGGTGCGAATGGCAATACTTCGCTTGGAGTCGGTGTGGTAGGAGGTATGATTATCGGCACTATCGGACTTTTGTTTGTAACGCCGGCATTCTTCATCACTTTCCAATATATTGAGGAAAAGGTAATGGGCCGACGCCGTAAAGAACGTGAAAAAGAACTCTCAAAATGAAATTCATACCAATATTAGCAATATTATCCTTGGGTTTAACCGGCTGTAATGTCTACAAGAATTACAGCCGGCCCGAAGGATTGCCTGTAGAGTCGTTGTATAATGACTCCACGATGGCAAAAACAGACTCATTGTCGTCGTTGGGGACTTTGCCATGGCAGACATTGTTTCCCGACAAATGCCTTCAGGCGCTGATCAATGAGGGACTGCGGTCGAACACGGATATGCAGATTGCGCTTCTGCGTGTCGATGAGGCAAAGGCCGGCTTGACAGCGGCAAATCTGGCCTATCTTCCATCGCTGGCGTTTTCGCCTAATGGTGCGATAACGAGTGTCGATGGAGGCAAGGCTACCAAGACTTATGAGTTGCCGGTGACTTTGAGCTGGGAAATAGATCTGTTCGGCAAATTGCGTAATGCCAGAAAGGAATCTCAAGCCTTGTTGTTGCAGCAGTCGGCATATGCACAGGCTGTGCAGTCGGAGCTTATATCCACTATCGCCAACAGTTATTACTCACTTCTGATGCTTGACAGCCAGATTGAGATAAGCGACGGTACGATCGGGATATGGCAGGAACAGGTGCGCACTATGGAATTGCAACTTAAAGTGGGCGATGTGCGCGAGAATGCCCTCAGTCAGGCAAAGGCAAATCTAAATCAACTTTATGCCACGCGCAACACATTGATTCGCCAGCAGCGAGAGACGGAGAATGCAATATGCACATTGCTGGGCATCACCTATCGTCCGATAGAGCGCACAACAATCGAGGAGCAGACTATGCCTGAGAATATCAGTGTCGGGGTGCCTCTCTATCTGCTTTCTTCGCGTCCGGATGTGGTGCGTGCCGAAATGGCTTTGGCAG
>CANPDS010000148.1 GCA_947573015.1 uncultured Muribaculum sp. | reverse complement strand
ATATGCCTTTGCTGCCTTTATATATCGGGCCAATGTAAATCCGCATATGCACCTACACTAATTGCATTATATCCTTTGTTGCATATACCCAGCTATTATAGGTTCTATATCCTTTCAGATCGCAGATTCCATTAATAATATAGTGGCGACGTAATATATGCAAGCATATCTCCGGAAGGCATTTTCCGAATTATATTTTTCCAGAGGATTGCACGTATTGAGTTGATTTAAACTTATTTCAAAATGTAAGATGTACCATGGAGTTTAATCTTTCGGACATCTTTCAGTCGATTTATTCTCTTTCTTCGGTCATGATGGACATCACTCTCTCAAAAAGCTCAAAATCGTCTTGAAATCACCCTCGAAATGCTAATTTGCAATAAGTTGAAATCCGGTCATTGTCATGCATCTTTGGGGAGATGGAAAGAATAGTTTATCAGGGCTTTTGATTTAAGGCGCGCTTGAGATCTTCGATAGCATCATCGTGCATGTAGCGCATTTTATTTAGATAGGCACGATAAAGATATAGTTCTTGATCGTTCGGATCAGCTTCCAGACCGGAGGTTATATCGGCGGAAGCCTCATTGAGACGTCCAGTCATCAGGTAGCATACAGCACGTGCTCCATAAAAATGCGATGATGGTTCCTTTTCAATGACTTTTGTATAGAACGGAATTGCCTTTTCCCACTGCTCGGTAGCCGACAGCAGCGATGCGTTGGCGATGTTGGTTTGTATGCTGTCTGGAGCAATGTGCTGTAGCCTGTTGCATTGGTGTTGGCTCTGTTCTTTGTCGCCAAGGCGTAGTGACAGCATTGCATTCATGTAGCCGGCGTCAATGTTTGTAGAGTCAAGTTGTGCTATATGTGCATAGTCGATATTCGCAATACTATCGCGTCCCATTGCCAGCAATATCTCAGCTCGGTTGCTAAGCACTGTAACACTTTTAGGTGCTATTTGATGCGCTTTATTGAGAGAGTGCAATGCAAGCGAATCGCGTCCCAGGTTATATTGTACTATTCCGAGGTTGGATAGTATCAGCACGTTTGATGGGTTGTCTGGATCGGTAGAAATAGCTTGCAGGAGATATTGTTCGGCTTCATCCCAATTTTTATCGGCAATCGCTATGTCGGCTTTACCCATGAGTTCAAAATATTCGCTATTGCCGTATGCTGTGTTGTCGGTTGTGGTAGCTGAGATTATTGAAGATGTGCATATGGCAGAAAGGAAGGAAAGTATATATCGAAGTGTCATATATGGGATATTTATTTGTTCAGGGTAAAATTGTCATTTTCATCAATCGAAACGATGCCTTTACGCATTAGTTCACGTAGTGCTGATATGATTTCTTCATTCCGGTAGGCCGACTCATTGAAAAGATAGTGTAGCGACCGGGCTTTTTGTCCAATCATGTATTTCAATGATTCGTTCAGATCTGTTGCATTGTTTTGGGGGCGATTCCTTTTGTTTCGGCTTCGGCATGAGTCGCATATGCCGCATGTATTTTGTGGCACTTCTCCAAAGTAGCGCAGCATTACGTTTACACGACATTCGTTGTTGCCGAATGCAAAATCCTTCATAGCCTCTATCCGGTGTTGCATGCGTTGCTTCTGATCTTCGTAGATAGAATGCGGCAAAAGAATCTCGTCAGGCATACTGCGTGAGGAAGTATAGAGTATGTAGGGTGTTGTCTTGCGAGGAATGTATTGCAGGATATGCATGCGCGATAGGGTAATAAGTGCATGGCATACATTCTGTTCTGTGGCTCCTGCACGTTGTGCCAGCAATGACTCATCTATTGATACAAAATCAGCGAACAGCCCGGTGTATGATCGCATCATCAGGTTGAATATGTTTTCTGCCATTGGATCGAGATGCACGCTGTAGAGATCCTCTTTGTTGGCTGTTATCATGACACGCGAGCGGGTAGACACTTCATCCATAAATTCGAAATGCTGCGCTTGGGTGAGTATGTGCAGCGCACTGTAGGACTGACGAGGCTGTAGCGAGTATGTCTGTACGAATTTAGTGAGATTAAACTCATATATATGGCCATACCCTTCTCCTACAGGAATTGACAGGAAGTTGCCGGCAAGTTCGTAGATCCGTCGGATGTATTCTTTAGGTGGAAATGCTTCATCTACCGCACGTGTCAGTTTTCCCTTATCATGAGGCGATACAATAAGCACGGCATATGCCGGTTTGCCATCACGTCCGGCGCGTCCTGCTTCTTGATAATACTCTTCGAGGGACTGAGGGCAGTCAACGTGGACCACCACACGTACATCTGGCTTGTCGATTCCCATACCAAATGCATTTGTCGCCACGATGACACGTATTTCTTCATGTTTCCATTGTTCCTGTTTCTGCGATTTCTCTTGTGCAGGAAGTCCGGCATGGTAATAATCGGCAGAAATTCCTTTTGAAGCGAGCATTGTGGCAATCTGACGTGTGCGCATCCGTGAACGCACATACACAATGGCGCTGCCACGGGTGTGATTCAGTATATTCATCAACTGTCCATCCTTGTCATAATCGTTGCGTACGATATATGATATGTTCGGACGGGAAAAACTGCGTGAGAATACGTGGTGGGATTTGAACTTAAGCTGACGTGCAATATCCTCCACTACATCAGGTGTTGCAGAGGCCGTGAGGGCGAGCACCGGCGCATTGGGAAATATATTCCTCAATGCCGCTATTTTCAGGTAAGAGGGACGGAAGTCATATCCCCATTGCGATATACAATGCGCTTCATCGACAACAATAAGGCTGACATTCATGTCGCGCAGAGTTTCGAGAAAACGCTCTGACTGCAATTTCTCAGGAGAGAGATATAGTAGTTTCGCTTTCCCGAGACGGCATCGGTCTAAGCCGAGCCGATGCTCGGCCCTGGATAGTCCGGAGTGTAAACACACAGCCCGTATGCCACGGTCATACAGATTGTCTACCTGATCTTTCATGAGCGAGATCAGAGGTGTAACCACTACGGTCAGCCCATCGAGGGCTAATGCCGGAATCTGGAACGTGATCGACTTGCCCCCTCCTGTAGGAAGAAGTCCGAGAGTGTCGTGGCCATCAATGACCGACAGAATTATATCTTCCTGTGCGGGTCTGAATGTGTCGTATCCCCAATATTTATGAAGTATATCGTGGATAAGAGGAGAGGCTGGATGCTCAGTCATCACAGATATTGATATCCTTTACATGCAACTGTATTGATGTCGAAGAGTTGGAATGTTTGTTTTCCTCAATCGTATAGCATATGTCAAACGGTTTGCGCGAGTGTATATAGTCGAAAAATTCGCCTTTATTGAATGCGATGCCGTTGAATACCTTGCCTGAAGTATTGTCTACAAGTTCAAGTTTTATATGTTCCAGATGTCGGCCTACAAGCTTGCTGGTGCCGAAGTCCATCACGCGTCGTGTACAGAACACCGGTTTCTGGTTGCCCGGCCCGAATGGATTGAATTTGCGAAGCAGGCTTACAAACTGCGGAGTGATCTCTGCGAATGTCAGTGGAGCGTCGATCTCAAGCTGCGGAGTGAGCTGAGTAGGCAGAATGTTGTCGGCAACATACTTTTCAAATCTGCGGGTGAACTCCGGGATATTCTCTTCTTTGAGAGACAGGCCGACGGCATACGTGTGTCCACCGAAATTTTCAAGCAGGTCGCGGCAAGAGTCGATTGCGCTGTATATGTCGAATCCTTGGACGGATCGTGACGATCCGGTTGCAAGGCCATTCGAGAGAGTAAGCACAACCGAAGGTTTGTAATATAGCTCGGTAATGCGTGAAGCTACGATTCCGATTATGCCCTTATGCCAATCGGAATTGTATATCACGATCGATTTTTTATCGAGTAGCGTGTCGGTATGCTTCTCCAGGATTGCATTTGCCTCTTCGGTAATGCGTTTGTCGAGTTCCTTGCGATCCTTGTTGTATTGGTCGATATTTTTAGCTATATGGTAAGCTTCGGCAAAGTCACGGGCAACAAGCAGTTCCACTGCCTCCATGCCGCTCTGCATGCGGCCGGAAGCGTTTATGCGTGGACCTATTTTGAATATGACATCGGAAATGGTGATCTCTCTGTTGGCCAGTTGGCATATCTTGATTATGGCGCGCAATCCAACGTTGGGATTTGAGTTTAGCCGGCGCAATCCCCAGTAGGTCATGATACGGTTTTCATCGACCATAGGCACTATATCGGCCGCTATGCTCACAGCTACTAGATCGAGCATATTCTCAAGCTCTGCGGCATGTAGTCCGTTGCTCTGCGCGAATGCCTGCATGAATTTAAATCCTACGCCGCAGCCTGAAAGATGCGGACAGGGGTAGGTGCTCCCCTCAAGTTTGGGATTTAGGATTGCAGCTGCCGGTGGAAGTTCATCGTCAGGCACGTGGTGGTCGCATATGATGAAATCAATGCCAAGGGTTTTGGCATATTTTATTTCATCAATAGCCTTTATGCCGCAGTCGAGTATTATGATTAGCTTTACTCCGGAAGCGGCAGCCTCATCGATGGTACGGTATGATATGCCGTAGCCTTCATCGTAGCGGGTAGGGATGTAATACTCTATGTTGGAGTAGTAGTTCTGAAGGTATTTGTAGACAAGAGCAACGGCAGTAGTGCCGTCGACATCATAGTCGCCGTACACCATTATTTTCTCCTTCGACCCCATGGCCTTGTTGAGCCTGTTTACAGCTTTGTCCATGTCGGGCATAAGGAACGGCGAATGCATATCACGAAGCGAGGGGTGGAAAAATTTCTCCGCCTCCTCGACAGTAGTTATGCCACGCTGCACCAATAGCTCGCTAACAGGTGGGCAATCGGCGTATCTCGACGCCAACTCCGTCTCTGATTTTTGTTCGTCTGCTGTAAGGGGTAAGTAAATCCATTTACTTATCATTTATGTTGTTTTTATTTTTTGCATTGCAAGTGGCCGTCTGTCAATGAAAAAAGACGGCAAAGGAGAGAAGATTTGAGTGACGGAAGCCGTGTTTGCGCAATACATTGTAGGAGAGACGCAAAAGCATCCGGTATATGTTGAGTCGGTGCATGTGCAAATGCGTCATACACCTATTTCGGGTATATAACGCAAATATAGCCATTTATTTTGTAATGGATGCTATGGGCTGTGTGATTTAAGTTAATTTAGACTTTGCTGTAATACTATAGCCAATATTTGTGCTAATCCTTGCGGTAAAACTCCTCGCCATCCTCAAAGCGATAGTACACCAGTCCACGCTTTTTGTCCCATTTGTACTCTGTTACTTTATTGTGAACCTTATTTGTCCATACCGGAGGATATGCGGAATTAGTTTCATTGACCAAAACACTATCATGAAAAGACACGTCAAATTCATCAACATAACGCCACCACACATTTATGGTTGCTAACAAAGAATTACTAACAATTTTTTTTATTGAAATCCACCCTTTAAAAGACTCCCCATCATGGCTCATATAGAAATAATATCCTGCATTTGCAATGTTATCAGGACCCCTTCCTTCACTAAAATAAAATCTATCGCCACTATTATTTATATATTTATAGGACAACACAAGGGTATCCGTATTCCCACTGTCAGAAACAAAGAGAATACTCTTACCATACTTATGCCCTTCAATCCACTCCAGATCATCATCTGAAAGATGAGTTACATTAGAATACATGCAACTTGAAATTAGGAATGACAGAAAAGAAATTAGAAAGAGTTGTTTATAGGTTATATTCATAACTAAGGTTTTATATAATCAATCATTAAATCAATGCTGTGATACTTATGCCATTTTGTGTGTGTTCCAATATACACATATTTTGTTCTCCCCGGCGCAACTAGTCCAACTCTCTCTTGAATATAAGTCAACGGGTCTTTTACCAAAGGAATGTTTCCAATATGTGGACCAATTGATACATAATTAGTGATATGGCTTTTGTCATACAATCCATATAATGAGGCAGTAAAAACGCTAACAGTAGCAGGATTGAATGTAATTGCAGAACGATGTGTTGCCATACTGGAGGCCGCCGCTAATCCGCCTCCTAATGAGTGTCCAACAAATGTTATTTCATGCCCCTTAAGATCATTGACCAATTGGCGTGCATTATTAATTGCTGTATTATATTGTGGAGCAAGCCCTACCAATTGAATGATATCTTCAAGTATATCTGCAAAAGAATCCGTACCGGCATATACATAAGCATATTCAACAGAGCCATCATCGTTTGTACGGCTAAACAGCATGGACCTAAAGCCATCTTTACCAGGGACAGGACTAACCATTTGAGTTGATGAAAGAGGACCGGCTACCGATACCCAATTTAAGCTTCTAAGTTTCTCAATAAATGACTCATATGTCTTAGGATCCATGTATACTGCACCAGCCATTAGGGCAGCTTCATAGTCGCTTGGTTCGAGGCCGTTGGGGTCGATATAGAGGACCGGGTACCGAGACCGTAGATGTAGGGGGAGACACCGAAAGTTTTTTCGCAGAGTTCGTCTATGCTGTTGAATCGGATAAGGATGGGATCGTAGTGGCGGTTCTGGAGGTCGTAGAAAAGGTGGGAGTAGCCTTTCTCGATGCGGC
>CANPDS010000147.1 GCA_947573015.1 uncultured Muribaculum sp. | reverse complement strand
TGGTGGCACAGAATTTCTTGACTCGGACTGATGATACGGTGAGTTTCTTTCCTGTAATCTTGGCGAGCAGGTCGAAGCAGTATCCTCCCATCATGCCGAGCCAATAGGGGAAATGTGTGGCTGGAATATGCTTGCACAGCACGCGCGACACGTGGGCCACGAGCTGGTTCATATTGTTGTCGGGCTTGTCGATGTAGTTGAATACATTGTAGCCGGATGTTACATTATCAATCATATATTTCACGAAAGCCACGATATTGCCCACGTAGGCCATCGACTTCTTGTTTTCACCCTTGCCGACCATAAGGAACTTACCGGATGATATCTGTTTGAGCAGATTGTAGACGTTGCCTCGATTTCGCTCACCGAATATTACTGTGGGGCGTATGATGTCGATATTCCAGTCGGGATGTGACTTATACCAGCGTTGCAACACCTCTTCAGCCTGCCATTTCGACTTGCCGTAGTGGTTGAACGGATCTTTCGGATGGTCCTCATCTGGATTCTTTTTGTTAAGGCCATATACTGCTACCGACGAGAAAAATATGATGCGCTTCACGCCGTTTTTCTCCATTGCTTTGAGCGTTACTTCCATTCCGCCCACATTGGTGTCGTAGTAGAGCGATACGGGCGATACGTCGTCGCGATGCTGCGCGGCAAGGAGTATCACGAGGTCAGATCCTTTCAGCTCACGGTCCATCTGCTCCTGTGAGCGCACGTCGCCGATGGTGGTTATCTCGTTGAAAAAATGGCTTGGCAGCAGGTCGATGTTGCGGCAGACATAGCGTTGCGGCTCCTCCTTAAGGAGATTGATCAGCCGGGTGCCGACGAATCCGCTGGCACCGATCAGTGTAATATTCATAAATATTAAATATTATATATGGAGTTTGTTTTTGATCAGGTTGATAGCTTTTGGCGCGAGGCGGCGCACAAGATAGAATCGCGGCACTTCGAAGCCGTTCTTGCGGAAGGCTCGCAGCACATTCTTGTTTCCCTGGATTATCTTGCCAATTGAACCGGTGCTTTCGCCACCCATGCGCATTTTTACGAATGTATGTGGCACGTAGCGGCTCGACATATGGTTTGCTTCAAGGAAACGGAGCATAAGTTCGAAGTCAGCCGATACATCGAACGATATGTCAAATCCACCGAGACGCTCATAACATTTCCTGCGGGCATAAAAAGTAGGGTGGGCCGGGTGCCATCCTTTCAGAAATGCGCCTTGGGTATGCTGAGATCCACGCCATTGGCGCACCACTTTCCCGACGTCGTTGCTGTCAACAAAATCAAGATCGCCATACACCGCATCGACACCGTCGATACCTCCAGCGATGGCATGGAGCACATCCGGAGCGGCATAGAAATCATCGCTGTTGAGTATGCCTACCACATCGCCCGTAGCGCGTGCGATACCCTTGTTCATGGCGTCATACAGTCCACGATCCTTGCCGGTGTGCCATAGTAGCCGGCCATTGAATTTCGGGATATACTCATCGACAATTTCTTTGGTGCAATCTGTTGAGCCACCGTCGATTATCAGCACTTCAAAGTCGCGGTACGATTGGCTGAGAATACTTTCTAAAGTGTCGCGAAGAGTCGCACCACTGTTGTAAGTGGCGGTGATTATGGAGATTTTCATAAAATGGGATTGATGTAAAAGACTGTTGCTTATATGTTTTCAGTCAATTTAAGTATTGAATCTTCTATGATATTTGATTGGAACGCACTCATGTTCCTTTTTAAAATATGTTCGGATTTATCCCACCATTTTAATTCCAACAGACGTTGTATTATATCATTAGGGAAACGATACCGTATAATTTTAGCTGGTATTCCTCCGACAATAGCGTAAGGGGCTACATCTTTTGTTACTATAGCTCCTGCTCCAATAACAGCACCATCACCGATTGACACTCCACCAACGATTAAAACATTGGCTCCTATCCATACGTCATTTCCAATTTTTACTTCCTTATACTCATTAAAAGGAACTTGTTTAATTGTCCAAGAGTAGCCTGTTGCATTTATGGGGGAAATAAATATAGGTGATGATGAAATAAATGTCAATGGATGTGAAGGCAATCCTATGTATGAATTTTCCGCAATAGAACAATACTTCCCAATTTTAGCATATACAACCTTCGTATTATGACATATATATGTATAATCTCCAACAACCGAGTGATCAAGTTTTACGCCATGATATATCTTTGCTTTTTTTGATACTGTTGAATATTCGATTCTGCTAAAAAAAGATGTTGCAGGATTGAATAAGTTCATAAAACATTGGAAAAGCAATTTTAAATATCTCATAAAAAATGCTTTTCTCGTATTTCATCTGCCAACTCGGTTGTTTTGGCATCAAAACGAAATACCCAATTAGTATTAATATTAACTTTATTAATAGTCCAATTTATGCATCGAGTGATATTTAATTCCGCATTCTTTGTTAAAATGATCGCGGTTATATCAATTGGGTTGGAGGATTGTGTGGTCATGCAACCCTCCTTTCTTGAATAAAGCTAATACTTATGAGGAGTTTTACCCCCCCCGATTTGTTAACGGAAGTTAACCGGCTGAGCAGATTATACATTGTGTTATTGTGGATTTTATAGTTAAATACTGTGTTAAATATCTTCTTTGAATTTTGTGATAGATAATCGAAGGAAGTGTATAATTTTAATAGAGCTTCTTTTAATTGTATATAGCTGGTGTTATTCTGACATGCAATAACATTTTTACCATCAGTTGCAAATTCAGAAAGATTTTTAGAAGTTACTATTGCAGGTGTACCAAACATTGATGCTTTGGCAAGCACACCGCTTTGAGTAGAGCGATGATATGCATTCCATACTCCAAATGATGAAGCGTAACATTGATTGATTTCATCGTCAGATAATGGATGTCCGTCAATGACTTTTAATCGGCCATTTTTTATGAATGTATTAATTTCCTCTGATCGGTCTACCTTATTCCGAGTTGCAATCATAAATTTTATCTGATTTGGAATGGCGGTATCATTTATGGCTTGTGTAATGAATCTTAGATATTCATTATAAGCATGGTCATAGGCAATAGTTCCAATGTATGAGAAATATTCTCTTGAAATCTTTGCCCCGTTGGATTCGTCAGAGAAGAGGAGTGGTATATATTGACGATGTCGATTAATTTTCAGAGCTATTGAATTGTCGTATAGCTTTAATGCCTTATGAGACGGTAGTATGATAGCATTAGATATAAATACAAATGAAAGTTGGTACAGGTATCGTGCGTATATCTTTACAATTTCAGAACGTGAGAGTCCAAAATTTCTATAGGTGCTCCGCGATTCGATTGGTTCATGAAATACGTATATGATCTTAGCCTTAAAATGCCATTTCAGACGTAGCATTTCTACCAGATTTTTTGTAGCAGGGAACCAAAATATTGCTATGGCTGCGGATTCAATTTGATTGAGATTAGTAATATTTGTTATTTCTGATGGAAGAAATGGAATTAAATTCGGATGAATATATAAAATACTATTGTAGCCTAATTCCTCAAATTGGCGGTAACTTGCAATTAAGTGAGAAATATGAGCTACACGAAAATTTAGAGAAATAATCAGTGCGTTTTTCATATGGAGTTATAATTTTTTTGGAAAAGATTGATTTCTTTGTTTAATATTGCATCAGGCTTATTCCACCATTTTTCGTCAAGTAATTTTGCAATAATTTGCTCAGGAAAGCGATATTTTAGAACTTTAGCAGGGACTCCACCTACAATAGCATATGGAGGAACATCCTTCGTTACAATAGCACCTGCTCCAATGCATGCGCCATCACCAATGGTTACTCCTCCGACGATAAGAGCACCATAACCAATCCATACATCATTTCCTATCTTTACTCGTTTAAATGGTGGGGCAATTGTATCTTTTATCCATGAATATCCTGTTGCATTCTTTTTTTCTGTGAAAATAGGGGATGTGGACTTATATGACATTGTGTGATTTCCAAGTCCAATATTAACATTACTTGCGATAGAGCAAAAATTCCCCATATCTGTCTCGCAAACCCAAGTGCCAATTCCGATATAAGAATATCGTCCTATTGTTGAATTGATTATGCGTGCTCCTCTATTTATCTTTGTCCGTGCATTAAGTTTAGAGCGATTATCTACTAATGCAAAGAGATATTTTTGTTGAACAGATTTTTTATAAGCCCTTTTAAATAATTGAGCATTCTGTGCAAATATATGATTAGTGGAAAAGATGTTGTTTCAAGATCTCCAATTGATATTCAGGAGTCCAACGGGAGTCGATTTCGTTGTAGCATGCTTGACGTACTGCTTCGCGATCAGGATGAGAGGTAAACCAATTGGAAATTTCGTTGGCCAGGGACTCAACATCGCCTCTTTTGAAAAATGAGCCGGTCTCACCGGGAATGATGGCCTCAAATTCCGGACCCTGATATCGGAAATCGTTGTGTGTTATAACTGGAGTGCCAAATACCATCGTATGCATTGCTGTAAGGCCAACATTCCCAGGTGATACACATATATCTGCGTTATATATTAAAGCAGCATTTTTGTAATCATCGTAACATGCACCATAGAACCATACTTGATTGTTTAAAATAAGCTTTGATACCAAATTTTCGAGATTTTCACGCGCTTCTCCATTACCAATCATTACAATGTTGTAATTATATCCATTGGACTTTAGTTTAGCTACGGCGTTGATAAGTAAATCAAGCCGTTTTGAATTGGTAAGACGTCCGATAAATATCAAGGTTGGATTGTCATTCCCAAAATGGTCGAGATATAAGTCGGATGGCGCTAATCTGTTGCGAAGCTCGACTTGCAAGGAATGATTAAGAGAATTGTGGATTGGTGTTATTTTATCTCCATCAAACCCCTGCTTTATGGCTTCCTGCCTGGCATATTCGCCGTAGGTGAAAATATGGTCAGCCATGCCGAAGAATGCCCTTTTCAACCATTTTTTTGAGAACGTTTCGCGTCCATACCAACCATGAGTCCAAAGATACACACGCTTCTTCCTGAAAAATAACTTACGTTGTAGAAGTGTCCACCACGTTGACATGCACATGGGTTCGCCCAACATTAAAAAAATATCGGATCCTTTTTGTCGGATAAGTTTTCCGATACCCATCTGCCATTCCATTGGGCCAATAAGATGTCGGTTATCGACATAAGTTGCATTTTGTAATACACCATCTTCGATACCTTTAATATCGGTGGTGTTGCGACCGAAATACCAGTCGCAACACCATGTCAGATAAAATAATTGGAAGATTGGTTGCCGATATATTTTGGCAAAATTATAAACGATGCAAAGTTTCATATGAATATTTATAGTCTTGCATCGACAATATCGCGGGGTAGGATGCCTTTAACATCGTAAACGACACCGTTGACTTTGTCGGCGAGGAAGTCGCGAATATTGAAGTTCTTAAATTGATTGTGAGCCACACCGAGAATGACGGCGTCGAATTTTCCTTTCAAGTCATCGAGTGGACTGTCGGTGATGGCGATGTCGTATTCATGAGCTACGGCTTCGGGATTTGCCCAGGGGTCGAAAACGGTGATGTTGTCGGTATACTCTTTGAGTGTATGATAGATGTCGACAATTTTTGTGTTTCGAATATCTGGACAGTTTTCTTTGAAAGTAATGCCGAGGAGAAGGATTTTTGCATCCTTTACCTTTACGCCTTTAAGGTTCATAGTCTTGATGGTCTGATTGGCAACATATGCCCCCATGCCATCATTAAGTCGGCGGGCAGAAAACATTATGCGGGGTAGTACACCGTAGACCTGAGCCTTTTGTATAAGATAATAGGGATCGACACTGATGCAGTGACCACCGACAAGTCCGGGTGAGAGCTTGATGAAATTCCACTTTGAAGCTGCTGCCTCAATTACATCGTGAGTGTCGATGCCCATAGCATTAAAAATTTTAGCCAGCTCATTCATAAATGCGATGTTGACATCGCGTTGAGAATTCTCGATAATTTTGGAGGCTTCGGCCACTTTGATTGATGGTGCTTTGTGGGTACCGTTGATGAGCACGGAATTATACACACCGTCGACTATATCTGCAATTTCGGGGGTTGATCCGGAGGTGACTTTCTTGATTTTTTCTACGGTATGGAGTTTGTCGCCGGGGTTGATACGCTCAGGAGAATATCCGGCAAAGAAGTCTTTATTGAATTTCAGGCCGCTGACATGCTCTACTACCGGCAGACATTCTTCTTCGGTGACGCCGGGATATACAGTAGATTCGTAGACTACAATATCGCCTTTTGAGATTACCTTACCTACGGTTTCGGATGCGCCCCATAACGGCTTAAGGTCTGGACGGTTGTTTTCATCGACAGGTGTGGGGACTGCGACAACATAGAAGTTACAATCGCGAATCTTGTCAAGGTCGGTAGTGCAGATAAAGCCATGATTATTAATGGCGTCTTGAAGCAGATCGTCGCTGACTTCAAGGGTGGCGTCATGTCCGGAATTGAGTGCATCAACACGTTTTTGGTTCATGTCGAATCCAACTGTTGGATACTTTGTAGAGAAAAGGCGAGCCAATGGCAGACCGACGTAACCGAGTCCGATCACGCAAATTTTAATTGGGTTGTCCA
>CANPDS010000146.1 GCA_947573015.1 uncultured Muribaculum sp. | reverse complement strand
CATTTCAGGTTGATGACTCAGCCTACGACCAATTCAATTGATTATCCATATGTCACGTATCATATCTGCACTTTTCCTGCTATTGGCAATGACAATGTCATTTTCTCCACAGATAGCCGCCCAAAGCAAACAGTCCAATAAGATGAACCGACAGGAATGGTTCAAGCAAATGCGTGTATATAAGCACGACTTCATCGCAAAGGAGCTTGATCTTTCACAAGAACAGCAGAAAGCATTCTTCCCGCTCTACGATGCGATGAACGAAAAGATCCTTAAACTCCAGCGCGATTCACACGCATTTGAGCGCAAGGTGGCCCAGGATAAGAGCGCCGTCTCCGACTTAGAGTATGAGAAAGCTACCGAAGCGGCTATAGAGCTACGTGCCAAGGAAGCACAGATTGCAAAAGAATATTATGCAAAATTCAAGGGTATACTCTCTCCAGCGCAGATCTACCGTCTTACTCAGGCCGAACGCAAGTTTACCCGCGAAGTCATGAGACAGCATTCAAAAATGAAACAGAAAAATCCGCGCAACTGACAGAGCGTCTATAACCTAATAACATACAATATAATCTACAAGCGACAGAGACGGATTTGAGTGAACCCATATCCATCTGTCGCTTGTTGTTTAAGTAAGGCATGAAATGTATCTCAGACTATAAAATTCAATAATACGTAATAATTTTAATGACTTACTTATCACCTAATCCCCACCGGTTAGCGTTTTAAATAACACCTCAAACACACCCCATGTTACGGAATCTCATATTATTCATCAGTGCCCTGACGGCGGCATTCGCATCTATGAATGCCCAGACCACCGACTCTTATGCCAAACCCGACTTTGCGTTTCCTACAAAAGTTGCGGAAAATGCCCGCGCAATGCTGTCTCGCGGTCTGAATGAAAACGACGGATCGCTCACGCTACGCGCTCTGATGAATCTGTCCATAGCCCTCACCGATATCGACACCGACAGTGCCACCACTGTCATAGCTGATTGTCGCCGGGCATCCTCCTCACTAAAAAGCGATGCCGACCGAGCTTTGGTCGATCTACTTACAGCAAGAATATATGCAGCCCTATATCAGCAGAACCGTTGGAATTACGACCGGCGCGAACAGCCAGCTACAGAATCGTCCGACTACAAACTCTGGAACGGCAACCAGTGGCGCGACACGATAATGACTCTTGTTGACAGAGCCATGTCCCCCGTCGGAACACTTGCAGCAACACCATGCGCCAGCTACTCAAAGGTACTCTCTATCGATGCCAGGATAGCACCTATGTATCCCACTCTACTCGACTTCATCGCATCTCAGAGTGTCGATATTCTGTCATCACTCGGCGACACCTCCATGCTGCCGGCCAGACTTCTGTGCCCGTGGAATCAGTTCATTGCCATGAATGTCACCATCCAAAAGCCACTGGCAGCACATATCATCGCCATTTACGACACATGGATTCAGCATGCATCCAAGTCGGCTCCGGCATTGATTGCCGCCGATATCAGCCGCCTGAAATTTATCAACAACAACGCGTTCTCTCGTAGCGATGATACCACATCACCTCGGCTACGCACATACACTGCGTTGATGGCACTTTGGAAGGATCACAAAGCCTCCCGGTTCTCCACCGAGGCCCTCATAAACGCCTACGATTATCTCGACACCGACGCTCCTGTAGCGATGGCTTCAGAATTTATCGAGGCCGCCGAGGAGCAGCTTGCAGCATATCCGTCATATTTCCGGAACGATTGCCTTAAAAATGACATTACCCGCCTGAGACAGCCTTCCGTGGAAGTAAAATACCCGTCAACTATCGCACCGGGCGACTCCCTTCAACTATCGATCAATGTGCGCAATGCCAGAGATTTCTACGTCAACGTATACTCCGTGCCCTACACTTGGCAGGCATGGAGCTGGGGCTACGAGCTTACCAAAGCAAAAATGCCGCAACTTAAACTCACGAAAAGCGTGAAAATCACATGCGACTCCGTAGCGCCATTCCGCACCACGCTCACACGCAAAGTTCCCATTACTGAGGCAGGAACATATATCGTCGCTCCGGTATTCCCCGGAAAAACACCAGAGACCGGCAACTACGTATATGTCCATTGCTCTGCCATACGCCTTGCATCACTATCATTCAACGGCACTTCATGGCCCATCGCGATCAATCCATCTACAGGCATGCCACTTGAGGGTGTGACGCTTCAAGGATACATATCCGGCCGCGACTTCAAACTCACAGATACCAAGACAACCGATGCCGACGGCATGGCCGTAATGAACGACAAAGTCCGCACGGTATTCGCAAAAAAAGGCACTGACAGGTTTGCCGAGTCAATATCACTGAACACAAACCACGTCACTGACAAGCAATCCTTTTCAATATCCGGATTTACCTCCCTACCATTGTATCATCCAGGCGATACAGTGGAATGGGCTGCCGTAGCTCAATCCTTCAATATCGCCCAATATAGCCCGCTTGCCGGCAAAGAAGTCCGCACGGTACTCTACGATGCCAACTATCAGGCAATAGACACAGTCACGGCCACGACCGATCCATTCGGCCGCATCGAAGGCCGCTTTGCTATTCCAAAGGATGGCCTAACCGGATCATTTGCCCTCCGCTTCTTCCTTACCGACAAAGCGCTCAACGACCAACTGCGTTGGAGTAATACATATTTCACCGTATCTGACTACAAACTGCCCACATATCGTGTTGAAGTGACCGATATCGAACGTGACACACCATCCAAAGGCGATGTTACGGTAAAAGGACGTGCCATTACCTATTCAGGATTTCCGGTAGGCGATGCCGCCGTATCTGTCAATCTAAAGGTATCTGGCCGCACATGGTGGAGCACCCCGGTATCTTTCGCCTCGATTGCCGACACAACGGCAGCCGACGGCACTTTCTCAATATTATGCAGCCAATCTCTGCTTGAAAGCTCTCCGGTCGACAACGGTATTTTCCGCACGGATATCACCATAACATCTCCTTCGGGCGAAAACCGCACGACATCCACCTCATTTACCCTCGGCAAGCCTCTGCTGCTCCGCGCATCGCTCCCAAATACAAATGTAGATGCAGACCGTCCATTGAAGCTCAACATTGAGCTTGCTACTGTCAACGGCGTGCGCCGCGATGCTCCGGTTGAATACACATTCCTTAATGCAGATTCAACTGTGGCTGCAACCGGATATTTCGATTCGGCCAACCCCGTGATCGACATAGCTTCAGTGGCAAGCGGAGTATACCATCTGCGTCTTGCTACACAAGATTCCGCATTAGCCGATGCAACCACCATCGACAATGTAACGGTATATCGCGTTTCCGACACCTCATCACCCGACCCAGATGCGCTGTTATGGACACCATCTTCAACGGCTACAATCGGAGCGTCAGTCGGGATCGACATGCTCTATGCCACCACCGCTCCAGAGACATGGATTGTCTATATCCTTACATCAGGTTCCGATCTCATCGACAAGGGCTGGATAAAAGTCGGAGCCGGGATGCATCGTTTCTCACATCAACTTCCGGCCAAATATCCGACTGCAAAATTGCAGCTTGCCACAACACAAGGATATAAGTATACCGAAAAAGAAGTGGAATTAACGCGCGAGACACTGATCCAGTCGCTCGACATATCGATCGAGAGCTTCCGCGACCGTATCGTACCGGGCGATTCCGAACACTGGACTTTCCATATCACAGGAGGCAAAGATTCCTCGGCCGTCAGCTCTGCAATTATGCTCGATATCTACAACAAGGCTCTTGATGCCATCACACCTCAGCGTTTCGCACTGACACGTACGGCCCAACCGATGCCATATGCATCTATTAATATCAACAATGGCCTTGGATGGTACGACCGTTCTATTGCACTACCCGTCAAATACGTAAAGAATATAGCAATGCCATCGCTCGACTATATCACATGGGGACGTGCACTTGTCGGCTCAAGTGTAGTGCGTGCATTAAACGGCAGAGTGTATGGAGCGCGCGCACTCAATTCGGCTATGACAAAAAACGAATCGGCTACCGATTCCGAGGAAATCCTCAATACTGTGATGGTAACTGAAATGTCAGCTCCGGCTATGAGTGTAGTAAGAGAGGCAAAGGTTGCATACGACAGTAGCGCGGATGAATCAGAAGCCGATACCGGTGGTGGTTATACGCCAGCTGATCACTCAGAACAGGAGTTCGCATACCGCGATGCCGAGACTCCGCTCGCTATGTTCGCACCGATGCTGACCACCGGTGCCGACGGCACTCTTCGTGTCGACTTCAATGTGCCTAACGCCAATGCCACATGGGCACTTAAGGCCATAGCCTACAATGCCGACATGCTCATCGGCTCTGCCACACGCGAGATGATCGCAGCCAAACCTATAATGGTGCAGCCCAATCTGCCACGCTTCCTACGCAACGGCGACCGTGCCACAGTGATTGCTACAGTGATGAACAATGCAGACTCTACTGCAAATGTCACCACACATGTTGAGATATTCGATCCTGCCACAGGGCGCACCCTCAACTCTTACGACTACAACGACATGATTGCCCCAGGTGCGTCAACCACCGTAGCTACCGATATCGATGCGCCATCCGATGCTCTCATGCTCGGCTACCGCGTGAAGTCTTCAACCGGCCGCTTTGCCGATGGAGAGCAGGCTGTGATCCCCGTGCTTGCAGCTTCCCAGCCCGTAGTTGAGTCAACGCCGTTCTACATCCCTGCCGACACGCTCAACTGGGCTGTCAAGCTCCCTAAAATAGGAAAGGATGCACGTGTCACACTGCAATTCTGCGAAAATCCGGCATGGTATGTGGCGACAGCTCTTCCAGGCATACGTGGCAACGAGTCGCGCGACGCACTTTCGGCCTCCGCAGCTATATTCTCTGCCGCTGTTGCCGACGGACTGCTCCGCGACCAGCCCGACATCGCCGCAGCACTGCGCGAGTGGACCGCATCCGACCGATCAGATTCGACACTCACATCAATGCTCGAGCGCAACGCCGACCTTAAAATAGTGTTGCTCAACGCATCGCCATGGGTGATGGACGCACGTTCGCAATCCGAACGCATGGAGCGTCTCGCCCTGCTGTTCAATCCCGGAGAGATCAAAACCACCTACGCCTCATCCATATCGCAGCTAAAGCAGCTTCAATGTGCCGACGGCGGTCTGGCCTGGACTCCTCTTTTCAAGGAATCATCCATGTGGGCTACGGAAAATGTGCTCCTTACACTTGGCCGTCTCAAACAGTTCGGTTGGCTCCCCTCTGATAAGGAACTTGATACTATCATTGCAAATGCCATCGGATATATCGACACCCAGACTGCAAAATATGCACGCAAGCATCCCGACTCCACCGACGATCTATACGTTTACATCCGCTCACTATATCCACAACCCACACGTCCCGGCGAATGTCTGGCCCTGACCACACGCACTGTGGCAAAGCTCCTCAAATCATGGCGCGATCTTCCTGCCGGATCAAAAGCTCTCGCAGCCCTGATCCTGCATGATCAGAACCAGAAAGCCGCCGCACGCGAGGTTGTGGCATCACTTCGCGACTTCGCCGTAACATCTCCGGATCGCGGCATGTGGTGGCCATCCCTCGAAACTCAGTCATGGTGGTCGATGGGACGCATAGGCACAACCGCTCTGATACTCGATGCATTCGCTGCTGTCGATCCTTCATCATCTGATATAGACCGCATCCGACAGTGGCTCATCATCCAGAAAGAGGCCACCGACTGGGGCTCTTCCGTAGCCACCTCAGAGGTTATAGCCTCAATACTGCGCACAGGCACGAAATGGACCAGACCGGCCTCCCCGGTAACAATCACCGTCGGCAAGAATCGTGTCACTCCCGGCCATACGGAAGCGCTTCTCGGAGAAATGCGCACAGATATCTCATCATTGAACCCCTCCGGTAAGACACTCTCAATCGGGAAGTCACAAAACGGTCCGTCGTGGGGAGCTGTAATCAGCCAATACGTTGGCGACATGTCGTCGACAACCGCCGCATCCTGCCCGGACCTATCAATAGAGAAGGCCATCTACCGCCGTATAGCCACACCGGATGGTGAAACGTGGGAGAATGCCGATACCCTCCACGTGGGCGATGTGATACAGGTAAACCTTACCATACGTGCGGCACGCGATATTGAATATGTGGCAATCGTCGACAACCGTGCCGCATGTCTCGAACCGGTAGATCAACTCCCCACACCTATATGGGCCGACGGAATCTGTTTCTACCGCGAGAACCGTGATGCGGCCACCAACATATTCATCACCCGCCTTCCAAAAGGCACCTATCGGCTCTCATACCTCCTCAACGTGAACAATGCCGGCTTCTACGCCTCAGGTGTTGCCACCATCCAGAGCCAATACGCCCCGGCCCTCACCGCCCACTCCTCCGGCACGCGCCTCCCCGTCCTCCCCTGACCGGTGCTGTCCAATTCACAATCAATGGACACACTATTGTTGCGCCACACTATAGTGACACGACTTGGTGTGTCCTCCATCACTAAAAAGACATTATCTCCCCACTGCACATCCTCCATCGCAATACAGATCTTAATACATAAGTGGTGGCAAAAACACCGCCGGTGTTGGACCCCGTATTTTTATTTGTTTGTTATATTTTTTGAGGATAATAGGGGGAT
>CANPDS010000145.1 GCA_947573015.1 uncultured Muribaculum sp. | reverse complement strand
CATAGCCCCCATAGTAGGACTACAGGGGTATGCCTCGCCGTTAATTGTTATCTCTATCCGTTTCATGCCTCGTCTGCTGTCTCGGTAATGGCCTCTTCGTCAAAAGTGACTATGCCGTCGTTTTCGAGATTGATGGTGTAGGTAGCGTCATCCTGTGCAGGGTCGGTGCGCTCCAGAGAGGTGATCACGAACTTGCCGGAAAGATAAGGCTTATCCTTAGTTCCGCGTTCCATACACTTCACCTCGACGCTCTGTCCCTTTGCGATCATCGAGAGACATGACTTGTAGCCGCTCTCGGTCTCCTGATAGAACACGAGTCCCTCGGCAGAAAGTGTGACACTCAGACCGGTGACGCTCTTCTCTTTCCAAAATCCTGCGGATAGATCTGCGGTCGCCACGGGTTTTACCGCACGATCCTTTGTCTCGCTGTTGATGGTGGCGGTATGGGTGGAACAGTGGCCCACTGCCTTGCCTCCGATGTAGAGGAGCATGTCGCTGCCATTGCAATAACCTGTTTTTGTCATAATGTTCAGATTTATATTTTTATATTAAAAATCAGTTGCTGTATGAATGCATCGTCCTGATATGTTTCCTCACCATCGGCCAGATAGCAGCTGCGCATGCGTTGCCCCTCATGCTCCGCAGCAGTATAGTCGAGGGCCGCGCGTACCGCCTCGGCAAGCTCCACGCCCTCTCCATATCGCTCGGTAAGGCATAACACCTCCATCTGTATCTCATCGGCTCCGGGTTGTCCCTGCTTTTGTGGATTGGCAGATAGTTTGGAACGGCGGTAGAGGATGTAAGGCAGATCGGCGCTATCAGCTACCACGGGGAAAATCTTTTTCGTGCGGCATGCCACTTCCGGATCAGCCAGAAGCACTGCGCGTATTATCGCTCCGGCGCTTAGTGATGTCTTAGGTACATCCATATTTCTTTGCTATTCTTGCCACGCTCGCACGTATCTCATCGTGGAGAGTAGCGGTTATACTTCCTTCTGTCTGATTACGTGTCTTGGCCATGAATCCGTAGCGCTTCATGCGCCCGGTGGGGTGGCCCTTGCGTGATCGGCGGAAGATCTTGGTCTCGGTTTTAGTCTTTCGGCTCTTGGTTCCATCCTCAGCCCAGATCAGTACAGGCTTTTTAAGCCCTTGCCGGTTGAGATGGTACCCAGCTTCTCCTTTCCCCTTCTTGTTGGCCTTCTTGGTTCCGACGGTGACCCTGAATCCTGCAGCTTTCTTCTTGTAGACTATACTGCGCACCCCACGTTCAAGATCCTTGTTGGTACGGATTTTGCTGCGAAGATTGCTTAGAGCCGTTCTGCGCACTGAGTCGGCAGCACGCTTGAAAGCTCCTCGGAATGCCTGCGCCCTGCGCTTGGGTTCCAACTCCGCAAAGAGCTTCTGTAACTGGGAATCGTCGTAATAGCAGTCTCGTGCCATAGGCTTAAGGGTTCACTCGTTCACATATCAGGGTTTTCATACCGCGGTCGAGATTGGGAATGACGTTGGTCACGGTGTACAGATATCCTCCCAGTTGCTTCACGCGCCAGTTATCTTTAACAGGATGCACATCGCGGTTGTTGTACTCAGCCCGGTAATCCGGGAAATGTTCGCCAACCTCATCGCTGCGGTGTCCGGAGATCTTGACACGCTCGGCGTGGATCACACAGATCTCCCGATATTCAGGAGTCTCCTCGCCCCAGCCATCGGCCCCGGTGATAGGCTCGTATACCAGCAGCCTGTATTTCATTCTACCTGCCTGCATTGTTATCCCAATTTACGGTATGGCTTGATCAATGCCTGTAGTGAGCCCGGCACCTCGTGCATCTGCGATGTGCTGACACTCTCGCGCTGGTTGTACCAATGTGCGGCCAACATCATTATAGCGTGCCGGATCGGTAGTGGTGTCTCGCCATTGCCCATCTCAACCAGTTCGCGGTGGGTGCGATGGGTGGCACCAAAAACCGAAACCTCCGCTGTTGCCAACAGATGCTCCAGATATTCGTCGTCATCAGCGAAATCATCAGCACGGACATGCTTTTTGAATAATGCCAGACTCACTACAGCCATAATCTAAAACCAAAAATTATGCTTTAACCTTACCAAGTACAAAAGCGTCATCACGCAGAGTTACGGTGCCGAAACGTGCGTTGAGCACGAAGTCCACTGAGTGTTTGCGTGCAAGAGTGTAGGGATCTGCGATGAGATCCCAGTCGCCGAAGAAACCGGCGGCCTGATAGCTCCAGTCGCCGAAGCCTATATTGCCCTCTCCGATCTCGGCTGTGGTATATACAGGATAGCCAAGAACCATATCGTTCTCACAGAGGAAACGGCCTGATCCGGCATCGACCTTGACATCGCGCAGTTCGGCTTTCATAGCCTCGGTCATGATCCAGCATGGGGCCGTCAGATCAAGTTTGGCAGCTATATCGGCCACCATCTTCAAAAGCTCCTTTCGGGTAGGAACGGCGCCGGCAAACTGTGTGGCATTCTTGGCTGCTGCTACGAACGGGCCTACTACCTTGCGGGTCTTTTCCTTGCCGTCGGCTCCGGTGTACTTGTCGGTAGTCGAGAACAGGGCACCGTTGATAAGATCTATGATGGCCTTAGGCATCTCTTCCTTTACGACGCTCTCCACAATGCCGTGGCTGTCTTCCAGTTCCTCACGTGTGACGGGGATAGCTATACCCATGCGGTGGCCGTTGGTCTCCAGTTTATCCCATGAGATGGAACTGTCGACGAGACGCTCCGCCTCATCGGCAAACGATGCCACAGCCTTGCCATGCTTGGGCCAGCGGAGTGTGCCGGAAAGACCACTGCGGATGTTGAGTCCCACTTTGTCATAGATCAGCCCCTTGCGGATGGGCTTCAGCATCTCCTGTTCATGGATAGGAATAATGCCGGTGCCGTCAAGCGCCTCGGTTGTCTGAGGATTGACAACAGGTGCCGCGGCGTCTTCACCTTCACGGGTGATAAGCACTGTCACCTTCTTACCGCGCTCCAACAGATTCTCGCGGAGGATTGCATCTGTATTGAGGGGCTTGGGGGTGCTTTCACGCAGGCTTTCGGCATGAGCAGCCTGCATCTTCATCTGAAGCAACTGATTTTCACGGGTAAGGGCCTTGTACTCCTTATCCTCCTCGTCATTGCGCTCGCGCTGCTCGGCCTCGCAAGCATCCGCGATTTCGTTGATACGATAACAGTTGGCCTGATACTTGCTGATCGTCTCGCGGAGGTTGATTTTCTTTTCTTTCTCCTTTTCTTTCTTGTGCATTGTCGGAATTATAATAGTGATTACTCTAATTTCATGGCGGCAGCCTGACGCATCTCCCGCAACTGCTCCCAGTTGCTCGCTTGGAAAGATTCCGGCTCTTCTGTTGGCTTGGCGCTATCTCTCAGCCCTTGGGTGAACTCGCGCGCCTCGACGGAGGTATCGGGATATGCGGGATCAGCGGCCAAAGTGAAGTCGTACACTCCGGTTACGGCCTTGACTTTGTAGGAGATCATGGTTGTGCCGTTGACTACCTTGGCTGTGCGCTCTACAAAGTCACCGTCCCAGTAGCGGGTGGTGAAAGCGAAACTGCATCCGGATATATCGCCACGGCGCACCAGCTCCAGAGCCTTGTCACCGTCGATGGTGTTGGGTGCATCGAAACTGAACTTCACGCCCTTCTCATCGACCGTGTACGACAGAGTGCCTGATCCAGCTTTGCTGCGTGCCAGAATGAGCTGTCGGTTGTGGAACATGGTGAACTTTATATCACAGCCGTCCAGAATCTCACGGGTGATAGCCTCAGGAGCGATGACCTCACGGGCCTCGCTATCCTCGTCGCTCCACAATGGATCGGACGGGGTATTGAAGAGTATCGCGTATCCCTCGATGGTACGTGAAGTGGTCTCCCCCTCAGCCTCGCGTATATGCAGGTCGGCGCAGGGAGTGCATAGCTCGCGCCTTATTTCAGTGTCTTTGTCCTTATTCATCTTTACCCTTTTTGCTTTCTTTAGATTCCTCGGTTACAGGCTGCTTAGGTTCTACTCCAACCTCCGTGATAGCACGCAGATTAGCTGATACCATGGCCACATCGCCTCCCTCGACTGGTGGCAGATTGTCCATCTGGCGCAGTTCGTTGACCGTGGTGCCGATCTGTAACTGCTGTGTACGGTACTTCATCATACCCTCCAAGTCGCAGGCATACAGTCCACGGCGGTCAAATGAGATCTTGTATTTGTGATATAGCTCCGGAGCGATCAGCTTGCGCATAAGTTCCGTCTCGATATTGCGGAGCAACGGATTGAGCGTGTGGCTGAGGAACGCCACGTTGGCCTGCTCGGCACTCTTGTAGTTGTTGCTGGTATCGTCGAATACGAACGACGGATGCACACCGAAGAAACGGCATATCTCCCTGACTGTAAACTTTCGGCTCTCCAGGAACTGCATGTCGGTGGAGCTCAGCGATATCTGCTGGAAATCGACTTGCCCCGGGACGCTCACGATACGGGCACCGTTTCTGAATTCGCCATCCATGTTCACGGCGGTATTCTTCAACTGTTCATCCTGATACTCTCCAAAGCCAGTTACGTTGCGGTCGTTCGAGATGATTCCACGCACATTGCCGCCATTGACGAATCTATTGCGTGTCTCCTTGTCTCCGGCTGTAGCGATGTCGGTGGTAAGGCGTGCGTAGGTCAGTACGCTGACACCAACCTTCGGGTTGTCAACTGTCAGCCCCTTGATATGGATGATCTCACTTTCATCATAAGTGCCGAAAATGCCGTTGACTGTATCACATACGAAATAGCTGTCGTTTACAGTGTCATGA
Source organism: uncultured Muribaculum sp. (assembly GCA_947573015.1). Taxonomy (GTDB): domain Bacteria; phylum Bacteroidota; class Bacteroidia; order Bacteroidales; family Muribaculaceae; genus Muribaculum. The sequence goes on along the minus strand of CANPDS010000145.1, from coordinate 1,897 downwards.
GCCACTGTCCCTCTTCCACAGAGGGCAAGCCGGTCAAGCTCCATGCTTGCAGGGTTGTAGACCGGCACTATATAGGCATTGCCGTCGAAAAGCAGGCTCTGTACAATCTGTCTCCAGAAATCAAAGGCGCTTATGGCATAGTCCGGCTGCACATTGAGCAGATAGCATAGTCTGTTGCCAGACTGATCAATGAAAATACCATTACGGTTTCTTAGGTATTGCACCGGGAGATTGGCTACACTCTCGCTGAGCAGTTTGCTGCATCGGAAAACGGTGCTTATGCAGAGCGGTGTACCTGCGTAGTAGTCCCATAACGACACAGAGCCGGACCGAGGCTCGAATTTATTTGCCCCGTTCCGGCTCTCGCGTTTGAAATAGCTAACTATATTTCTCCAAATGCTCATGTCAAAACCTTGCGTTAAGCAAAGTTAGACAATAACTTTGAGGATTGGTAATCAGGCACTTTTGGCAACTATTGCAAAAAATTGCAGTAGATTTCAAAAACTCGCACGTTTTAACATGCCCTCACAGATTTTCAGAAATTTTGATTGCATACGATTGCATATGATTGCATCAAAAAAGTGATATTTAACACTTTTTTAACTACGTGTGTAGTCCATGAACATGCGCATGCACATCAGTTTGGTGATCACGCCGTCGATTTTCTGCGTCTGCTTGCGCTTGATGGGCTTGCAGTTCTCCAGCTTGTCGAAGTCGAGGACGGCGTTACCGAAGCAGTAGTAGTTGATGGGGTTGTCGTTGATGGTGATATGGCCTGTCTTGACTCCATGCTCGAAGCTCTCTACAGGTGCTGTGAAGTTGCCATATGTCTGCTTTACTCCGGAGAGGACGTTGCTCGCTCCGGAGGCGGCAAGCATGTTGATCACCTCCTGGCTCTTCCACGGGTCGTAGCCTATGCCGAGAATGCGTGCCACGGTGTTGAGGTAGAGCACGTGGTTGACTATTGCCCGATAGTCGATGACATCTCCAGCGGTAAGATGCAGGTACCCTTTGTCGGCCCATACACGATACAGCCTCTCGTTGGGGTGTCCTTTCAGAGCACCCTCCGGAAAAAAGTAGTCGGTGTGGAAATGGAATCCCTTTGTGTCGGTATTGTACATGCCCATGGTGATCGCGCTGAAGTCGTCGCTCTCCGACAGGTCGATAGCTACCATCGCATCCGGTCGGCCAGTGATGGATGTCAGCGGCAGGTGACGTGACACACTCCGCGCCTGTGTGCTGCTGATCCAGCTGCGTTGCTCGTTCTCGGTGTAGATGTTGAGCAGTTTGGTGCGGAATGCCAGCATGGCATCAGCGCCGTTGCGTATCGCGTTTTTGTATTCCTGACGGTAAAAATCCAGACTGACAGTGATGCCCATGTGTGGCTGCACTTTGCACCACGTAGATTCTGAGTCTTCCGGGTCGTCCAGATCCGGCTCGAAGATATGGGCAAATACGCTGTCATCCTCGAACTCTCCGAGCAGAAGGGCTTTATAGCCTTGCAGCATCTCATAGAACGGTCCGTCAAAAACATCGCTGGCGGTGGTGATGATCGCCACCAGAGGATTGTCACGCACGCCCATGGAGGTTGTGAGTACTGTGAGCAGACTATTATCCCGTGCCTGACTGAACTCATCCATGATCACCGTACTGGCATTCAATCCGTCTTTGGTGCGGGCATTGGCGGTGAGGCATTGCGCGAATGCACCACGATCCTTCCGCTTGCTTTTGATGGTTTGCTCGTTCACTGTGTAGCGCCGTCCCTTGGGGTCAAGTTTTCTCATGCATCCTCGGATCACATCGAAACATTTTTTTGCCTGATCGTTGCTGTTGGCTCCGGTATAGCTCTCAGCATTGGCATCTCCATAAAGCAGATCATCGATGGCGAGCGAAGCTG
>CANPDS010000144.1 GCA_947573015.1 uncultured Muribaculum sp. | reverse complement strand
GGCAAGGGTGGTATATATTACATGAAACGCTTCGCTGTGACCGGCGTTACCCGCGACAAAGAGTACGATCTCACCCAGGGACTTCCCGGATCAAAGGTCGCATGGTTCTCTGCCAACTCCAATGGCGAGGCTGAGGTGGTAAAGGTCACACTGAAACCAAAATTGCGCTTGAAAACCCTGCAGTTCGACATAGATTTCAGCGAACTTGCCATAAAAGGCAAACAGAGCCAAGGAAACATGGTCACAAAAAACGAGGTACACCGCTTCTCCCTAAAAGAGAAAGGCGCATCTACTCTCGGTGGCCGTCAGGTATGGTTCGATCCAGATGTGCTCCGTCTGAATTATGACAAGAGGGGCACATATCTTGGCGAATTCAACGGCACAGATCAGGTGCTTGTGATACTCAAATCAGGAGAGTACTACCTGTCGAGTTTCGACGCTGGCAATCACTACGAAGATAGCATTCTGCGCATAGAGAAGTTCCGTCCTGGCCATGTATGGACAGCCATAATCGACGATGCCGACCAAGGTTATCCATACCTGAAGCGATTCACTTTCGAACCGGCTACAAAACGCACCCGCTTCATCGGCGAGAACGAGAAGAGTGCATTGATGCTACTCAGCGACGCTACCGGATGCCGCATAAAAGTGAACTTCGGAGGTGACGACGCCTACCGCGAGCCTCTTGAGATCGATGCCATGGATTTCATTGCCGTAAAGAGCTATAAAGCCCGTGGCAAACGCCTCACCACATTTACCGTCGGATCGGTAGAAGAACTTGAGCCTCGCGAAATCGAATCAGTAGATGAGGAAGACGAAGCAAACATGCCAAATCCCGATCTAACGGAAAACAGCGGGCCAGATACGCCGACGGACGAACGTTCCGACGATGAAGTACGCGACGAGATCAACGGCCAGAAACGCATATTCTAACCACTGACAATCACAGCATTATCTCCGCATATGCAATGATGAGACATATATTGGCGTTCATATCGCTTATCACGTGCATGTCAAGACTTTATGCCGCCGACATACAGCCCGACAGCATCGTACGTCCTGTCAACTCCCACTTTTCGGCAAATATCGGCTCAGCCACGATTGCCAACACATATCTTACCCCGCTGAAATACTCCGGATGGGGAATGCGTCTGGACTATGAACGCACACAGGCGATGCGCCTGTGTACCGACCGTTTCGTACAACGCATTGCCGCCGGCCTCGACCTCGACCATACCGACAATCCGGCAAAGAACGCATCAATGTGGCGCCTTACGACCGACTTTACCTACGGAGTCACATACCGATGGCGCCTCCCCTACTCCATCACCATCGCCGCCGGAGTATCGACAGGGGTGGATCTAGGTGTTGTTTACAATGACCGCAACGGCAACAACCCGGTGGCCGTGGAAGCGGCATGGACAATCAACGCAACGGCAGCCGCCATGTGGCGCCACTCATTCTGGGGCAAAAAGGTACTTTTCACCTACCGCCCTACACTGCCGCTCACAGGAGTGTTCTTCTCGCCCGATTATGGTGAACTGTTCTACGAAATATCACTCGGCAACCACAGCGGCCTGGCTCACTGCGCATGGTGGGGCAACTATTTCCGCATGGAAAACCTCATCACCGCCGACATCGCTTTCGGCAGCACCGAACTACGACTCGGATTCCGCAACAACATCCTGTCCACCAAAGTCAACAACATCACGACTCGCGTGATAACATGCGCGGCGGTGGTAGGCATCGGAGGCACATGGGTATCAGTCAATCCATACAAAGGCATAAGCCCGGACGCCCGCATAATCTCAGCAACCTACTGATCCTCACAATGACACTATCAACCATCCGCATATCACGACTACTGGCTATACTTACCACTGTCATCTTGCTCCCGGCTCTTATATCAGGATGCCATTCACTTGAGGAATGGGACAATAATCCGCGCGGCAATTTCGAGGCTCTGTGGACAATCCTTGACGAACATTACTGCTTCTTTGCTGAAAAAGATGTGGACTGGCGTGCCATACATGACCAGTACGCGGCAAAAGTCAGCAACCAGATGACTTCGAAAGAGCTCTTTTTCGTCTGTGCCGACATGCTCAACGAGTTACGCGACGGACATACCAACCTGTCGGCATCATTCAACACATCATACTATCGCAAATGGTGGAGCGACTATCCTCAGAACTATTCCGAACGGCTCGTCGAGCAGTACTATCTCAACTTCAACTTCCTTACAGCCGCTGCTCTCGACTATGCCGTGCTTCCACAAAACATAGGATATGTACGCTACAGCTCATTCAGTTCAGGAATAGGCGAAGGCAATCTTGACGAAGTGCTTATGTACCTCAACACATGCGACGGCCTTATCATTGACGTCCGCGACAATGGCGGAGGAGCCATGTCGAATGTAGAGACCCTCGTGCGACGGTTTATAACCTCCCGTACGCTTGCCGGATACATATCACATAAGACTGGACCAGGGCATAACGACTTCTCCGAACCATTTCCATACTACTTTGATCCGGCAGAGACAGGACGCATCATGTGGGGAAAGCCTACAATCGTGCTCACATCACGAGGCACATTCTCCGCAGCCAACAATTTCGTATCGATCATGAAATACATTCCCGGAGTGAAAATAGTTGGATCACGTACAGGAGGCGGATCCGGCATGCCATTCAACTCTGAATTGCCAAACGGCTGGGGAGTGCGATTTTCCGCCTGCTCCATACTCGACTGCAAAGGAGAGACTACAGAATTTGGTATCGACCCCACCCCCGGATGCGCCATAGATCTTGATCCGGAAGCCGCTCTGCTCGGCCACGATACAATCCTCGACTTTGCCATAGGACTACTGACAACCGCCAGATAAACGGTTATTGTATGTCAAACGCTATTGAAAGTTAATCGACTCATGTTTTTACTTTCAATAGCCACATATTTGTTAACTTTGCATATCACTCAAGTAAGTATATACAGATGTCAACCAATATAGATGAAAATAAAACCGAGACCCCTATAAAGCGATCGGTACTCGACTATGACGATATTGTGGCTATGGTGCCAAAAGCCGCCGGTCATAAAAAACTCATCAACAGACTGCTCCACTGGCTGTCAGTCGACAAGGTCAACGACGTCCACAACCGCTATTGTGATAATCCGGGCCCTGAGTTCTCTCGCAATCTACTGAAAGATTTTGATATATCCCTCCGCGTTGATGGCCAAGAGGTGCTCGAACACCTACCCGAAGGAGCGTTTATCACGGTCAGCAATCATCCGTTCGGAGCTCTCGACGGCATATCGCTCATCGCGTTGATGGGAAGCATCCGGCCCGATTTCAAGGTAATGGTCAACATGGTGCTCAACCATATATCGGCCATGCGTCCAAACTTCATTGCCGTAGATGCCCTCGCAAGCGACGATCCCGCCAAACAGGCAGTCAGCAAAAAAGGCATAATGGAGGCGATACGCCAGGTACGCTCAGGCAAACCACTGGGATTCTTCCCTGCTGGCGCAGTAAGCAAAATCAACAGAAATCTGCGCATAGAGGACCGCGAGTGGCAGCCCACCATAATCCGCCTGGTGCGCCAGATGGGTGTACCTGTAGTGCCAATCTTCTTCCATGGTCGCAACAGCACATTCTTCAATCTGCTGGGCGTGATAAGCTGGCAACTGCGCACACTGCGCCTCCCGACCGAAGTATGGAAAAAATGCCACTCCACAATCCACATATCCGTAGGTGATATAATTTCGCCTGAGAAAATCAAGGAATTCGACAATGACGACAAGGCTCTCGGCGAATTCCTGAAAGCGCAAACCTACAAGCTCCGCGACAGAAAATGAGCAATATATCCGACATCAACACCGAAGTGCGTCAGGCAAAAGCCCGTTGGGGAATAGTCGGCAATGCGCCGGCACTGACCTCTGCCATACAGCGGGCACTGCGCGTGGCACCAATCGATCTGTCGGTGCTCGTGACAGGCGAAAGTGGCTCAGGCAAAGAGTTCTTTCCCCAGATTATCCATGCCAACTCTCCACGCAAGCATGCAAAATATATTGCCGTAAACTGCGGCGCCATACCGGAAGGCACCATAGATTCTGAACTTTTCGGCCATGAGAAAGGCGCATTCACCGGTGCGATAGGCACACGAAAAGGATACTTTGAAGAAGCCGACGGCGGCACGATCTTCCTCGACGAGGTTGCCGAACTGCCTCTGACCACGCAGGCACGACTGCTACGTGTGCTCGAAAGCGGCGAATTCATCAAGGTAGGCTCATCTACCGTACAGAAAACCAACATCCGGGTAGTAGCAGCGACCAATGTAGATATGGCACGCGCTGTCGAAGAAGGACGCTTCCGTGAGGACCTTTATTACCGTCTGTCGACCATACGCATAGAAGTGCCACCACTGCGCGACCGAGGCAACGACGTAATGCTTCTTGCACGGAAATTCTCCATTGATTTTTCAGAGCGATACCGCACCGCAGCCATATCATTCAGCGACGATGCGGCACGCCTCATCAACCGCTACCCATGGCCAGGCAATGTACGTCAGCTAAAAAATGTTGTTGAACAGATCGCATTGTTTGAGGCAGGCAACACAATATCCGACCGCCAGCTAAGCGAGTATCTGCCGGCCCACGGCATAACCACCCCCGCAACCATCAACCATGGTGCGGATACCGGGCTGCACACTTATGCCACAGAGCGCGAATTGCTGTTCAACATGATATTCAGCATGCGGGGAGAGATCGATGAGCTACGCGCTACCGTCAACGAACTGCGTGCATCATCCCGTCCTCATTCCACATTCCCCGAGGCTCCCACGCTTTCAGAGGTGAACACCCCGAAATCGCTCGTTCGATACTCTCCTGTGCGCGATCTCTACCACACTGCACCAGAAGAAATATCGACAGTTGGAAGTAGCATACCGACACAAGCACCAATAACACTGGAGGACACTGAAAAAGAGACCATACGGCGTGCACTGGAGCACAACGAGGGTCGCCGCAAAGCTACTGCACGCGAACTCAACATCTCCGAACGTACACTCTACCGCAAAATAAAAGATTACGGACTTGAGTGATGTCTTATCCACACTCATACAATAGATTTCTCTTCCTACATTTTCTCATGCTCAAATATCTGATAAAAAAAATAACGGCCATATCACGCAACGGCCTCGTTGCCGCCCTCGCCATGGCGCTGATAGCAGCAAGCTGCACTATCAGCTACAAATTCAACGGCAGTGCGATTGATTACAACATCTACAAAACCATTCATGTAGGGCAATTCCCTATCCGTGCGGCTCTGGTATATCCTCCGCTTCAGCAAACCTTCGAGAATGCCCTGCTCGACTATGTGGCCCGAAACACCAGGCTTCAGGTGAACGACGGCAACAGCGACCTGAATCTGGAGGGAGAAATCACCGGCTACTCACTGTCGCCACAGGCCGTGACCGAAAATGCCATAGCATCGCAGACCCGTCTCACTATCACGGTAAGAATAAGATATACCGATTCAAAGAACGACAAAAACAACGTAGACCAGTCATTTTCGGCATATCAGGACTTTGATTCCAACGAAATGCTTACCGATGTTCAAGAGGAACTTTGCCAACAAATCACAGACCAACTGGTCGATCTGATATTCAACGCCACCCTCGGCAATTGGTAACAATCCACAAAAGCTTGCATTTATCATGGAGACATCCCCATTGCAGCATCTTACGGAACTTCTACAGGATCCTTCCCTACCGGTAAGCGTAGATTGGGTCGACGAAATGTCAAGACTGTACCCATACATGACCCTTCCTGCCAAACTGTTGCTCGAACGCTCAGGCGACACTCTTGATGAAGACACACGCCGCCGCATGATGCAACGAATGGCATTGAACAATCCATCGACCGAGGCGCTCTACCGCATCGCCAATCACAAAGATGCATCCGATGCTCCATTCTACCCCGAACCAGAGCACCCTGAAGCACTTGATACCGACAGCGCCATAGAGACCTTCATGACACACTACGGGCGTCCGGATCCTCAGGAAAGCGCGCTTCTGGAAAAACTCATTTTCAATCCGGTACCCGACTACGCTCTCACGCTTGCCGATGAGGAGGAACGCAATCTGCCATCTGACGAGGATGCCTCCGGTGATACTCCCGACTCGTTGATCAACGCATTCATCCTGAAAAGCCGACGCGAGGGTGGTCACTTTCCTACTGCGACCCAACCCACCGACAACTCTGACGACACCGGACAATCATCCGACACATCGAATGAAAAAACGTCTCTACACGCACCGGCAAATCCCACTGAACAAGGTCTGTTAAGCGAAAGTCTTGCAAAATTTTTCATAAAACAGCACCGTTATGCCAAAGCTTATGAAATAATAACGAACTTAAGTTTGAAATTTCCGAAAAAAAGTCGTTACTTTGCAGACCAATTGCGTTTCTTACAGAAACTTATCATTAACGAGCAATTTCAGAAACAAAAATAAACCAATAAAAATGTACGTAGTTGTAATAACACTTACAGTCATCGTATCTCTTCTGATGATCGGCGTGGTACTGATCCAGAAGTCAAAGGGCGGTGGCCTTTCTTCACAATTCGGCGGTGCCAATCAGGTAATGGGTGTTCGCCGCACCAACGATTTTATCGAAAAAACCACCTGGTATCTCGCCGGTGCCATGGCCATTCTGTGTATCCTCGGCGTATTCTTCATGCCGCGCAACCTTATCCAGAGTGCATCGCGTG
>CANPDS010000143.1 GCA_947573015.1 uncultured Muribaculum sp. | reverse complement strand
GCGGTGACAGATGCGGCGATCAGCGCGGCACCGATTATTGCGGCATATTTGATGTGATTCATAACTCTCTGTAATTCAAATTTCGACAACATCAGAATGTGTATATAAGATTGACGGCAGCTTTTGTGGGGCCGACATAGTTGTGGGGACGGTTTGATTCGACTTTCTTCCCACAATTGTCGCACTCATACTTGCTATAGCGGGTGTAGACCCATCCCAGACCTATCTCCGCCTCAATATTCCAGCGGCGGTTGATGATCCACGAGTAGCCATATGCCACACCGGCGCCAACCATCCAGCCTTGCAAACGATGATCCTTGAGGAGACTGAAGTCAGTGCCGAGAAATTTGAAGTCAGTGCCGAGATTTCCAAAGTTGTACTGACCGCCAAGCAGATGCGCTCCGACAAAATGTCCGGAGAAAGCCTGGCAGAACCAATAGCGCGCTTCTGGCTGAACCATCCATTGTTTCCAACGGTGATTGTCGACCGGCCACGCATTGAGGTTTCCGGTAAGTTCGGCGGTCCATTTCGGAGCGAGTTTCACCTCTACTCCTCCGTCGAGAGTCAGCAGTGCGTCGTAAAGCAGATTGGTCTTTACCGCCACCGACTGCGAAGCCGCCGATAGCGCAAACATGGAGCCAACCAATGCCCACAACAACTTTTTCAAATACATATATCTATAATAACAAAATTACTACCATGCGGACGTCTGTTTTATTAGGATAGTTTTAAACGCCCTTGAAAATTAACAACTTACGTCATACGTAAAAAAGTGCGTCTCTTAGTAAGAGATAAGTAAACATGCAAATTTAGCTATTATTTCTGGAATCTGATATATAAAACTATTAAATTTTAATAGAACATATATTAAAATTTATTTATTGTTTAACAAAGCCACACATCGTGCCCTCTTATATACCACATTAACAGGCAAATAGAAGTAATGACGCACTCTTACTAAGAGTTTGCACATCATAATGCTCTCAACAAACTGCCTTAAACATGGCTCTGGATGCTCCAGAAGCGGTATCATGTCCAAAACAATGAGCATAGCAGCCCTTTAGCAAAAGGATCATACTGTATCTCTAAATAAGAGATGATGACAAATTTTCATACGCTGGTAATCAGCACATTACACAAACATGCGCTGAGATTTTTCAAACAATTCGACGATTTGATACAAAATAGCACTGTTTTTCGTGTTTTTTCATGATAAATGTGTGTTTAATCCAAATAATTAAGTAACTTTGCATCGAAAGTAAGCATCTCTTATTTAGAGATTTACACATCACTCCACGTAGAGACGCAACAGCACCGCACCACAGCGGGTGTCTTACAATTCCCAACCAATCCTATTGCATATTGTAGCGCCGGAGCAGAGCGGCATAGTCCGGTGTGCGCTTGTAGGCCGCGATCCAGATATCGAGCGAATCAGCAAGAGCATTATTCCCCGGCACAGCTATCCACGACTGAAACTGATTGAACGACACGGCAGTAACCACATCGAGCTGCGGATAATCAGAGGCGATATCGCGCGCGATCCTGCTGCTGACCACCGCACGCGGAATCTCTCCGAGCGCAGTCATCACTCCAAGTTGCTCTGGGCCATACTCACTTTCCGGAATAATATAGATAGTATCGCCGATCTCGCGGCCGAGGCTGCGTATGCGGCTCTCCACCGACGATCCGGCAGCAATCCATACAGTATCGCCACCAAGATCCAGTGCATTGCGCACCGGGCCGTGACCGGTAGCGGAATCGCGCAGCTGCACCAGTACCTGCTTATCTACAATGACCGGCTCAAGGAACCGATAGAGTTCCTTATACTCTGCCGTCATCGGCACATCGGCCACAAGGATGTCGACCGTGCTGTCGGACACAAGTGGCAGACTGCGCTCAAGCGATACCACCGGATGAAATTTCACCACCAAGCCATGGTGTCCGGCTATGTCGCGCAACATGTCGTAATGAAAACCACCGAGCGTGTCGGCATATGTATAGCACACTCCCGGGGTATACTCAATCGCCACATCGATTGTATCGCCACCCGATGGCCTGATACCCTCATAAGAGTAGGCTCCCGAACGCGAGCAATCGCGCAGGAGATACATGGCAAACACAATAAGCAGCAGAAGGGACACATACACTATCCCGTTGCCTTTCTTGGGTAGGAGTTGCATGGATTCAGCAGGTGTGTGGCAGCAGCATCAGTTGGGGAAGTCGATAGAAAGCCCGAACTGGAAACGACGCGGATTGATAGGATAATGCGGAAGTGAAAAATAGTTATCCCCCGTCATTCCCTGGTTGACATGGCTCATCATCACATAGAAGCGCACTTTCGACAGTTTCATGTTGACGAAGGCGTTCATAAGCGGATAACCGCCGACGTCGATGCTGTTCTGATTGTAGAATGTCATCGTGGCAGGCTGATAATCGATCGACTTGTATTTGGTAAAATAGTCGCAATCGACACCGAGCTGCACGTGAAGCACCCGTGCCACCAGGAAGTTGAGTGAGAGATTGGAGTATATGGCCAATTTGGGCAGCGGCACTACAGCCTCGTCAGAAGAGGTCTGGAGCGTGAGACGGTTCTGCCACAGAAGGGGCCCGAACTTAAAGTCCTGATGCAGCGCCGCACTCACGACCTGCACGCTGCCACCGGCCTGATGCGGCAGGCAGTCGGGTCCGAAATATATGAGATTCTGCACATTTTCCACTCCGGCATCGATAAACGTGCGCGTGCGGTTGATGTTGAGGCGTCCGCCGAGACGCAGACTGCGTGTCTTGCCGAAGTCGTTATTCCATATGAAATGATTCGACACGTAATGATTCATGAGATACGGTGCCTCGACATTGCGGAAGCGGCCGTAGCCGGTGATCGATACCGAGTCGCCAAACAGCGGGAAACGTGTGTTGACACGTCCATCCACCTCGAGATCGCCCACCACAGGCCCGATCAGGCCGAATCGTGCAGTGACATCATATGTAAGTATAGAGCCTTGCTGCTTGGTAAGCTGACCGCCTACCCATAGCAGATTTTGCTTGGCATTGTGAGGTATTTTACCAACCGGATATGGCGTAATACCTTCCGGCAGAGGAGAAACGAGGTCGATAGTGTCCGTAGTCTGCGTGTAGCTGCGCACCTGATGGGTCATGAATGCCGCCAGACCGAATTTGGCAAACTTATTGAACTCCTCCAGCAGTTGCACGCCGAGCGTATTTGACAACGACCAATATTTCGTGCGATCGTTCGACTCCTCGGTATATAGATACGAGTTCTGCCAGAATTCCGTGTCGGAAGCCTGATTGTCGCGGAATGTATGGCGCCCCTGTTTATAATCAAGAGTCCACACAAAGCGTGTCACCGGCACATATGTGCGTAGCGTAGTGGTGTCGTCAATCTCGGTTTCGCGCCAGAATCCTACATTATATGTATTATTAAGATAAAGCTGGGCGCCCGTCACACGGTTGAACGCACCGGTAAGATTGGTCGGGATAGCCTTAGGCTGTATCGAGGCCTGTCCTCCCTGAAGTTGAGCCGGATCGGTGATGTAAAGATCGTCGGTGATACCGCCATTCTCCATATTGAGCATGTTCCAATGATTAAAAAATCCCTGAAACTCATAGCGGTCGCCGATATACGACCCTGAAAATCCCCAGTTGATATGCTTCGTAGCCTGATAATCGTAGCACCCTTTCGAATATAGATAGTCGATCATCGCCCCTACCTGACCTTTCGGATCGACATTGCCGGAAAATATGCCATGCAGACGATCCTGCGAGTCCTGCTTTCCTCCTGCAGTGTTGTATGAAAGGAGGGTCATAGGCATGCGCGTGTTGTAAAACTTCATGCTCTCCACCGTCGGCCTCCAATAGCGCAAGGCATCGGTAAAGAAGAAGTCGCTCATCGGCTCCCGCTCAAAGTAGAGCAACGTACGTCCGGGAGCGCCAAAGTTGCCGGTGGTACCATAGGCATCGGTCACCATCGACGGCACAAAGCGTTGCGCATAGTTCTGATACAGTGTATCAATTGTGGAGGGTTCGCGAAGTCCCAACGGGGGGAGCATCGTCCAGGCATAAGGCTCTGTAGAGACCTCAGCCTCTTCACCCTCAGTGGCATCGGAGGCAGTGGAGGCCATCTCGGGAGTGGCCACCGGACGTGGCGGCACAGGCGACACCGGTGGCGTAGCCGCATTGGAGAGCATCAGAGCCGAAATGGCTGCGATTACAAGTGTGTGGCGTGGCGTGAACTTCATTTTGCCATCTCCCCTATATTGTCCTGAGCCGCGGCTCCGGATCTGGTTATAAACGGATCGACCGAGTCAATATCCAGCTGAACATTACCTGACAGCATTCCGGCCATGCTGCTGAGCACACTCTGAGCTCCGAGCAACTGCAACCGCTGTTCATACGACTCTACAATCGAATAATCTACCGACATAAGATAATCAGCCATATTTTTGGCGACACCGAGCTGTCCGGCACGGACCAACGCAAGTATCAGAGCCAGATATGAGGTAAATGATATGTTGGTACTCTGCGGATCGTCGATCTTAAGCAGATATTCACGGTAGAGCTGGGCTATCTCCCCTACCCGCTTCTGACGGTACAATGATTCGACCAGCACGTTCCAGTCGTCAACACGCCCTTTGGCGTAGAGCCATGTCAGCAGTATGTCGCCGGCAGCCTGCCACTGTCCGCGCTCATAAAATGCACGCGCCCATGCAGTCCATTCATCAGCACCCATGCCGGAAACAGGCAGATAGGCACGCAGCACTTTAAGATTGCGCAAAGAGTCGCCGAGCTTTATGATATGCTCCACGGCATCGCGGTCGCCCGGATGGGCCGACAGGTATCCTTCAAGAAGCGTAGCCGACTCCTCTTCCTCGCCGTCGATGGCAAGCATGGCGCCAAGGGTGAACAGCGCGGGCGCATAATCTTTGTCGCGCGCCACCACCTCACGCATCAGGCGATATGCCTCCTGCGTGTTTTTCTTCATATCGAAAAGTATCTGGGCCTTCGTGGTGAGCACAGGCGACGATTCCGGATCGAGCGCCACAGCATAGTCAATCGAGGTAAGAGCATTCTCATAGTCATCGACATTGATATACTCCTGCGAGAGCATATGCCAATACGTCGGATTGAACGGCTCAAGTCCGGTAAGCTCATCAAGCAACTTTATTGCAAGTTTATAGTCACCCTGATCCTCTACCTCCTGAGCGAGTTCATAAAGGAATGTGTCCTTATACACACACCGTTCCTGTATCAGATCCTTATGCTCTTTCAGCCAATCGAGAAGCCCGAGCTCGGAGAATGTGGCCACAAGCTGTATGATAGTCTCATCGTCATAGTCGCTGTAGCGGTTCAACACTTCCGACATGGCATCGGCAGCTTCCTGTCCCTCCGGGCGCTTCACGCGCAGCACAAGCAGATCCCACAACGCACTGTCCGACCGATGGCTACCGGCAATCGACAATGCGGCATCGCTCATCGACAGATTTTCGAGCAGAAAATAAGCGCGTCTCTGCATCAGCTCATCATTGTCCGGAAAATATCTTACCGCAGCAAAGATCACCTGCAATTGCACGGCCTCGTCATAACTGTCGTTGGCATAATCGTAGATGTCGACCAAGTCATTTTCGTCAAAAGCCGAAGGGATATCACCTGTTGCCGACATTTCACGAAACTTCTTGTAAAGTTCCTCTCTGCGTTTCTGCTCCTGATCCATGTATGGGGAATTAGGTTGGGGATAAGAACTTGATCAAACAAGCTCAGATAGTGTGTGGCCCGGGATCCCCCGGGAGAAGATTATTTTTTCTGAATCTTCTCCCAGGTATCCTTAAGCTGTATAGTGCGGTTGAACACCATGCGATCGGCAGTGGTGTCCGGGTCGAGCGTGAAGTAGCCTATGCGCTGGAACTGGTAATGACCGCCGACCTTTGCGTTCTCGGCAAGGAACGGCTCGATCTTTATGCCCTCGACCACCTTAAGTGAATCAGGATTGAGCATTTCGCGGAAATCGCGATCCTTCTCTTCAGCCGGATTCTCCACTGCGAAAAGACGGTCATACAGACGAGCGTCGGCCTCCACAGCATGAGCAGCCGATACCCAGTGGAGGGTTCCTTTCACCTTGCGCATGCTTCCAGGCATCCCACTGCGGGTCTCCGGATCGTATGTGCAATGGATCTCCAGAATATTGCCATCGGCATCTTTCACAACATCGGTACACTTGATGATGTAAGCACCTTTCAGGCGCACCTCACCGCCGGGTGCCAGACGGAAGAACTTCTTGGGAGGATTCTCCATGAAGTCGTCGCGCTCGATATAGATTTCGCGGGAAAATGGCATCTTATGAGTGCCTGAAGTAGAGTCCTCAGGATTATTCTCCATCTCCACGGTCTCCACCTGGCCTTCAGGATAGTTGGTGATCACCACTTTCACCGGATTCATCACCGCCATCACACGTGTGGCTATGCGGTTGAGATCATCACGTACGGCATGCTCAAGGAGCGACACACTGTTGAGAGCCTCTACCTTGGTATATCCGATAAGGTTTACGAAATTGCGTATCGACTGAGGGGTATAACCTCTACGACGCATAGCCGAGATAGTGGGCATGCGGGGATCGTCCCATCCGGCCACAAGTCCCTCCTTGACAAGCTGCAGCAGTTTGCGCTTGCTCATCACGGTGTAGGTGAGGTTGAGGCGGTTGAATTCGATCTGACGGGGGCAGTAGCTCTCATCGGCCAGCTCTTTTACGAAATATTCGTAAAGCGGACGGTGGGGCACAAACTCAAGAGTGCATATCGA
>CANPDS010000142.1 GCA_947573015.1 uncultured Muribaculum sp. | reverse complement strand
GAGCTGTTTTGAACTTTGTGAGGGAGCGATGGCGTTTCATCGTGACCGGGGAAAGAAAATAAATCGGCTGAAAGCAGTCCGAAAGGTTAAATTCTATGGTCAAGATCATTTTTGGATTTAACATTTTGAAATAAGTTTAAATCAGTTCCAATAATTTAGAACATACGCTTACATAAATTATCATCGAAAAGCCGTATCTTTACGGTGATATAAAATGTTGCATAAAAATAATAGTTTAACAATCCAGAGTCACACGACTCATTTCCAATATAAATCCGTATAAAATGGACATAACATCTGCAAAATTCGAGATAAGCAACTCCGATGTAACAAAATGCCCCGGGACATGCCGTCACGAATATGCATTCATCGGACGAAGCAACGTAGGAAAGTCATCGCTTATCAATATGCTCACACGCCATAAAGGGCTGGCAATGACATCTTCTACTCCCGGCAAGACCACACTTATCAATCATTTCCTAATCAATGATTCATGGTATATCGTCGATCTGCCAGGGTATGGATATGCGCAACGCGGAAAAGATATGCAACGACAGATACGACGCATAATCGAGGAATACATCCTCAACCGAATGCAGATGACATGCCTGTTTGTACTCGTTGACTCGCGTCATGATCCACAGAAAATAGATCTGGAATTCATGGAATGGCTTGGTGAGAATGAAGTGCCGTTCGCGATAGTATTTACAAAGCTCGACAAAATGTCGTCAGCCGCCGCAAAGATTGTCACCGGAAAATACCTTGACAAACTACGCGAACAATGGGAAGAGCTCCCACCGGTATTCTATACCTCAAGCAGCAATGGACGCGGACGCAAAGAGCTTCTTGATTATATCGAGGAACTCAACCGCCTGCCCCTCCCCTCCTCCTGCGAATCAGAATAAGAACCGTCAACCTTATCACTATGCCCAGCGAATATTTCAACGACACTGAACGCTTGCGGCTCATCGACTCAGCCCGTCGGTTAATACGCCTTACACGTGAAGTGGCCGAACCTCACGATCTGCCACGTGTGCGGCATATAATATCGGAAGGGATTGAAGCCAACCATTGTCAGCGCGACCGATTCGGTATCAACCCCATCATACACAATCTCGATACAGCGCTATTGCTTTGCGAGAAGATCTCTCCCGACCGCAACATGGTGATTGCCATACTCCTGTTCATACTTTGCAAAAATGAAGGCATCCAGGAGAAAGAGATAGTAAAGGAATGGGGTGAAGATATCGCACGCCTTATACGTGGTCTGATGAAGGTATCGACCCTCTACGCAAAGCAAGCCGCTATGGAGAGCGACAACTTCCGCAAGCTGCTGCTAACCTTTGCCGAAGATATACGCGTAATCATAATAATGATCGTAGACCGTCTGGCAATGATGCGGGCCATCAATCACCATCCCGATGAGAAAATGGTACACGATGTGGCCTATGAGAGCAACTATCTTTATGCTCCGTTGGCACATCGTCTGGGACTCTACTCAATCAAGAGTGAACTTGAGGATATGTCGCTCAAATACACCAGCCGACAGACCTATACCGACATTGCCCACAAGCTCAACCAGACAAAGAAAAGCCGCGATGCATATATAGCAGAGTTCATTGCTCCTATACGCGAAAAGCTCGATGCCACTCCGCTGAAATATGAGATCAAGGGACGCACAAAATCTATATATTCGATATGGAACAAACTGGTGAAACAGAAAACCGACCTTGACCATATCTACGATCTGTTCGCCATCCGTATCATTATCGACGCAGAGCCTGAAAAGGAGAAGAGCGATTGTTGGCTTGCATATTCTCTGATAACCGATATGTATCAACCCAACCCCTCACGCATGAAGGATTGGCTCAGCATACCCAAAAGCAACGGCTACGAATCGCTGCACATTACAGTAAAAGGGCCTGCCGACCGATGGGTTGAGGTGCAGATACGCACCCGGCGCATGGACCTGATTGCCGAGAAGGGACTCGCTGCACATTGGAAATACAAAGGAATAAAGAGCGAGGAGAGTCTTGATGCATGGATGAACAATGTACGCGACATTCTGGAGACTGCAGAGACCGGCCCTATGGAATTGATGAAAAACATGCGCATGGACTTCTACGACAAGGAAGTGTTCGTGTTCACACCAAAAGGCGACCTCTTCAAACTACCTTATGGAGCCACGGTGCTCGACTTTGCATTCCACATACATACCAAACTCGGCATGTCGTGCATCGGGGCGCGCGTCAACGAACGCAACCAGAAGATCAACTACAAGCTGCGTTCAGGCGACACGGTAGAGATTATGACATCGCAGCAGCAGGTACCGAAACTCGACTGGCTGGCCTTTGTCGTGACCGGCAAAGCCCGTAACCGCATACGCCAGAGTGTACACGAACTGCAGAACCGCACATCTGCCCTCGGCAAGGAATTGCTTGAGCGCCGACTGAAAAACCGCAAGATCGAACTTGTCGAAGCTACCCTGATGAAACTCATCAAAAAGCTCGGCTACCGCACTGTGACCGATTTCTTCACGGCCATCGCAGGCGAACAGATCGATATCAACGACGTTATCGAACAGTATGTGACAGCCGACCGGCCCACCGAACCGGTAGCCGACAAAGTCTCGGCCGAGGAATTTCAGCTACAACCGCAGACCAACATCAATGAAAGCCAGACATCCGACATACTTGTGATCGGCGAAGGCATAAAGGGGGTCAACTACCGACTGTCGAAATGCTGCAACCCGATATATGGCGACGATGTGTTTGGATTCATCTCATCAGAGGGTGTAATAAAAATACACCGGTGCGACTGTCCTAATGCGGCAAACATACGATCGAGATATCCATATCGCCTCATCACCACCAGATGGTCGGGGAAAGTCGGCGAGCAGTTCGGTGCCACACTCCGCATCATCGGCAACGACGATATTGGCATAGTCACGTCAATCACATCCATTATTAACAAAGAGACAGGCACCTCACTGCGAAGCATATCCATCGACAGCAACGACGGCATATTCCAAGGATTTCTCGGAGTGGGCGTACGCGACACATCATCTCTCAACACATTAATAAAGAAACTAAAAACTGTAAAAGGCGTAAAAGATGTTCAACGCAGCAAATAAATCAATCTCCATTATCACATCCTCGATCATCACAGCTGGATTGCTGTTATCCTCATCATGTTCAGGCAGTTCAGGCAATGACCGACAGCAGGCTGAAGCGCTTCTTCAGGAAGCCGACAGTGCTGCCACGGTACGCAACTTCGACCTTGCCATTGAATTGCTCGACACCCTGAAAAGCCGCTATCCGGCTCAAATCGAAGTACAGCGTCAGGCAATGGCATTGCGCCCTAAAGTTGAGGAGGGAGCCACAATCCACAGCATCGAGCAAAACGATTCAATGAGTGCATACATCGACTATCGCATCGACTCAATCATGTCCCACTTCCAGCGCGTTCACAATCCGTCGCTCGGCGAGGACTACGACTACTATGTCATCAAAGAGTACGCCAAGTCCAACCTCTTCTCTCGTACAGGTGTAGAAGGTCGTGTAGAGCCCGACGGACAATACAAAGTCATATCCTCACTCACAGCATCTCCGGTGAAACATACATCTATCGCTCTATCCGGAGCAGCCGGGGAGGTAGCATCGGCAAGCATATCATATGATGGTGAACGCAATTACCGCACAAACGGCACAGAGATGATCACTCTCTTAGGCGCAGAGTGCGACACTCTCGGACAATGGCTCAACGACAATCCTTCCGGACCGGTAAAACTCATATTCAGGGGCGACCGCACATATTCCACACCAATATCCGCTACCGACCGCCGCTCACTTGCCGAGAGCTGGAAGCTCGCTTCATTCATAAAAGAAAAACGTACGCTTGCCTTGCGCCGCGATTTCCTTGAGCGCAAACTTGCTCTTTCGCGCGACCAGATGGCTCGTACAGCCACAGACAACAAATAATCGGAAGCTATGGAAAAATGGTCAACCATTGAGAAGAAGTATCTGATAAAACGTCCGTGGCTCACAGCACGATGCGACAAAGTTCAGCTTCCCGACGGACGCATCTACGATGAGTTTTACGTGCTTGAATATCCCACGTGGGTCAATATTCTTGCCATAACGAAAGATGGACGCATGGTAATGGTGGAGCAATACCGCCACGGACTCGACGGTGTGTTTTTCGAGCTATGTGCCGGCACTGTGGAAGAAGGAGAAGACCCGCTTGACGCAGCCAAACGAGAACTTCGCGAAGAGACCGGATTCGGTGGCGGCACATGGGAGCTCAGCATGGTAATAAGCGCGAATCCAACAAGCATGAACAATCTAAACTACTGTTTCATAGCACGCGATGTTGAACTTTTGGGCGACCAGCAGCTCGATGAAACAGAGGATATCAATGTGCATGTACTTGATCCTTCGGTTGTGAAGGAAATGCTCATCCGCGATGAAATAAAGCAGGCGCTCATGGCCGCTCCGCTATGGAAATACTTTGCGCAGCATCCTGTATGATACCACATCATACAGGATGCTGCGAATCGCTATCTTGCGCGTAGTTGCCAGAATGCCACGGCAGAGGCGGCGGCGACATTGAGCGAGTCAACGCAATGACTCATAGGAATCTTCACAACATAGTCGGATCCGGCGATCACATCCTTCGGGAGTCCGTCGCCCTCGGTGCCCATCACAATTGCCAGGCGGGGTTCGGCCATCAACACTGGGTCGTCTATGCTCACAGAATTGTCGCTCAACGCCATTGCCGCCGTCTTGAATCCGAGACGGCGCAATTCGTTGTAGCCGCCGGCCGGCAGCCACGTCCATGGCACAAGAAACACTGAACCCATCGACACGCGCACTGAGCGGCGGTTGAGTGGATCGCATGATGTAGGTGTCAGCAACACAGCATCTATGCCCAACGCTGCTGCAGAACGGAATATGGCACCTATATTTGTAGTGTCAACAACCCCGTCAATCACCACCACACGTCTTGCTCCGGCGCAGATATCCACTACAGCCTTCTCCACCGGACGACGCATCGCACACAGCACACCTCGCGTCAGCGTGTATCCGGTAAGGCTTGCAAGCAACTGCCGGCTCCCCGTATACACAGGGATATCTCCGCAACGGGCTATGATTCCGGCGGCATCGCCCGTAATATGCTTCTCTTCACAAAGCAGTGCCACTGGTTCATGTCCGGAATTAAGAGCGACATCTATAACCTTAGGGCTCTCCGCGATAAACAGAGCCTGAGCGGAATCAAGACGATTGCGCAGCTGCGCTTCGGTAAGCGAAGCGAACACCTCCACTCCGGGAGTATCAAGACTATTTATTTTTACAATCATTTTTTACGCTTGGTAGAGGGTGGAGAAAACACACCCATTAATCATTCATTTCTTCAATATTATGAACGTAAAGTTGCGCCCGGAAGCAATCCCGTGAGCGCGTGCAGAGAAATAGCGGTCTGGATTGCAACGCGTGCAATCAGCATGGATGACTATATTTTCATGTGATACCCCGGCATCGATAAGCTGACGCACCACAGCACGCGACAGGTCGACATGCGGACGTACATTGTCTGCACGTACCACATCATCAGGATGAAATTGTCCCGCTACTTCCTCACCGACCTCAAAACAACACACACCGATATGCGGAGCAATAATGGCATGGAGTGCCTTAACCGACGCTCCATTTTTGATCATTTCAGTAAGTGTGTTCCCGATAATACCGCCAACGGCCCCACGCCATCCGGCATGTGCGGTGCCAACAACTCCGCTCATCTCGTCGAAAAGCAGCAGAGGCAGACAATCGGCGGTATTTACGCCGACAACCACTCCGGGCAAATTTGTAATTACCGCATCTACATTTTCTATCGTTGAGGGCTCCACCGGTGCCGACGACACAACAGAGACATTGCTGCCATGCGTCTGTCTCGGCACAACAACATGCGCGGTGTCAACCCCGAGATAACGTGCCAGGGCATTCCGGCAAGCATGCCAATGAGCCTCATCATCGCCAACATAATGGCAGACTGAAAATCCCGAATAAGGATTGTCAACATCGCACATGCCACGCCATGTGGTAGCCGCCAGAATCCGGTCGGACTCATATAGCACCTCCTCAGGTGCGCTGCCATGTATGAGATTACTCTCCATACTCTTCGAGATATGCCTCGCAGGCCATCTTCAATTCATCGTACCACTCCTTACCGAAATATTCCGTCAAAGGCCCCTCAAGAAACTGATAAACCCTGATACCCTCTTTCCGACCCAGCACTTCAGCGGCACGACACACCTTCCATCGATGATAATTTACAGCTGTAAAGGTGGGATATTTTGTGAGTCTCACCGGATATAGAGCACATGAAGCCGGTTTGCGGAAATCACTTATCCGCCCCTCACGGTAAGCTTTCTCGACGGCGCAGAGGCATACGCCACCCGGACCATATGTGCAGAATGCACAATCACGTCCATTGACTATGGTGGTCACAAGATCACCCTCTTCGTCGACATAGCCCACACCGCGCTCCTCTATCTCGGCACGTCCCGCAGGAGTAAGATCATCATTTATGATAGGAAACACCTCCTTTAGTCTGTCGTATTCATCACGAGTGATCGGAGCGCCGGCATCACCTTCAATGCAACACTCACCCTTGCACTTCGTAAGGTCACAGCAAAAAAAACGTTCTACTATGTCGAGCGACACCAATGTATCCTTTATCTGCAGCATAACTACTTCTTCCTCTTCTGTCTCCATTCAACAGATTTTAGAGATTAATTTGATTCAAAAAGCACAGTTCTGGAGCCAATGAGACG
>CANPDS010000141.1 GCA_947573015.1 uncultured Muribaculum sp. | reverse complement strand
CATTCATATTGTGGCGACTATTATATTCAGTGCTTCCAGTACTTTGGGGTGAATATTCAATCGCCGACGTCAAAAGCAATCTCATGCAGGTGGCCATCAATTTCATTCCACGCGCATCTCATCTGTGGTTTATCTACATGCTTCTCGGTAATCCATTTTCTCTGTTCTATTATGTATCTGGCTATGTAGGATATGTATTACTCGCCCATTATATACGCACATATCTTGACTGGGATCTAAAAAAGACACTTCTTATCGCCCTGCCAATGTTTCTCGTTGGATATGGCATATGCATTTACTCTTTCTATACACGATCAGTCACTGTCGATGCCGTGAGTAGCCTCGAACTTGCTTGGCAGACAACATCCTTTGCACCGGTACTTATGAGCTTCGGAGCTTTTATGCTTATCAAACAGATCAATCACACAGGGGCACGACTATTTAAAGTAGTCAACAACATTTCTGGTGCATCCTACGGTATGTATCTGATGCACATGCTCATCCTACCATATATATTTGTAGTAATAAATCCTATAGCCTCTACTCCAATCACTATTTTCATCACGGCTATCCTCACCTATGCCACCACATATTTCATCACAAAACTGCTTTCAACACTGCCTGGTGGGAAATATATCATCGGCTGACAATAGAATATTATCACAGCCACACCTATATATAATAACAGCCACTATATAATAACAGCCACCCGGCACAATCCGGATGGCTGTCATTATATATAGGTGTGAGCTATGTATTTATCGAAAAAATTCGAGATCAGGCTGGGTTGACAGAGGGATGCTCTACAAATACATTGGATGACTGCGCAGAATCGTCGCCGCTATCTGTATCGCCACCGGTATCGGGAGTATCCGTGCCGATATCGCCACCCTCATCAGTCTGTGGTTCGGTAACATCAAGATAATATGAGACTATAGCGTTTGCAGGACTATAGTCAACAGCCCATACACCGATATAAATACGGAAGAGATGACGTCCGACACGCAGCCCGTCAGTACTGAATGTAGCTGTATAAGGCTGAAGCATGGTCGGGAATCCAACGCCGTAATCAATCTGATAAGTCACTGTTCCGAACGTAATTTCCTTGGCATCACTATTGATAGGCTTTACAGATTCGATAGTGAATGACTGTCCCTGAGGAACAGTGATCACACCATCGGCCACATTCACTTCTGGAGCAAAAGTCACTTCGACGTCAAACTTGGGCACTTGATCATCATCGCCACATGCAGCAAGCAGAAGCATTGGCAGAGCACATAAGAGGTAGAATAATCTTTTCATAATTAGTAAGATACATTAGAAGTTTTGAATTATTATACAACTAAAACAAACTAATCTTAAAAGAGTTTAAGTAAGTATTAAAATTTATTACGTGATATGATTTTTACAAACACTTTATATTTCGCGACTTACTTAACACAAAACCTTTTATTTGCAGCAAACTCAACCCAACTGCCATTCATGGCTCACAACACGAGGCGTTGCACAAGCCTCTCAAAGGTGTCATCAAGATTATCGCTGATACCGGGGTGCGGACGTGATGTCTGCAAACACGCGCTTTTCACTGCGGTAAGCCATCTAAAACGCTCCTCAACCGGGAGCGAAGCCATAGGCCCGGCATCAACCAGACCTCTTGCCGTCGCGGTAAAAGTGGTAAGCTGCCGGTCGATCTCCTCCACACTGTGTGGTGGCGAAAAGGTGGATATGCGCATATAGTCAGGCGCTACCATAACCCGCAGCCACCGGCGTCGCTTGCAAAGCATAAGCAGACCTACATTGATGAATTCCTCACGCTCCACACGCGGCACATATCGTATTACCGCATATTCATATAAGTCTTTGTCGTGCATCGATAGCTTCTTTTACAAATATATTACTGTTGGCAAGACGCTGTACAAGAAATCGTGAATAGGCTGAGCGCAACTCTCGTGGCGATAAATCAGAGTCGTCCCATTCAAGCCACTCATCAGGTATAAGGTCAACAATCTTCTGCAAAGTACGCGGAGTGATGCGCTGTCGCAAAGCATGGTCAGCCTCAGCGATACGTGAGGCCCGAGGAAGCAACGCATGGTCGCGGATATAGGCAAACGGAGTGAGGGATGCTTTATCCACATCGCTCCATGAATGATGGAAATAAAGCGATGCCCCATGATCAATCAACCATAGCTCACCATGCCAGCGCAGCATATTGGTATTGCGCACTGTCCGGTCTACATTGGTCAGAAACGAGTCGAGCCACACTATGCGTGAAGCAGTATCTGCGTCAATCTCATTGACATACGGATCAACGGTAAACGCTCCTGAAAGATAGTGAAGCCCTATATTAAGCCCACGACTGCTTTTGAGAAGATCCTGTATCTCCTCATCAGCCTCAGTACGCCCGAAATCTTCATCAATATCAAGAAAGACCAATTCCGGCACCTTGAAGCCGAGCGCACGGGCCACTTCCCCACCGATAAGCTCGGCAATAAGCGCCTTCTTGCCATGCCCTGCCCCTCTGAACTTGACCACATAGTCAAATCCATCGTCAGCCTCGGCCAAAGCGGGAAGCGACCCACCTTCACGCAATGGGGTCACATATCTGGTAAGTATCTGTCGTCGCAATTCCATAATCCATGCAAAAATAGGTAAAATATATGCAATGATGCAAAAGCACAGATGCCCCGTCCTGAAAATAATTCGGAACGGGACACCGTGACAATATCGTTGCAATAAATCAGTGCTTGTGTAAAGCCAAACACAATATTACATATACTCCTTGAGCTTAGCTTCAAGATCCTCGGCAGTGTGCACACCCGATGCACGCCACTTCAACTCGCCATCCTTGAATATGACAAGAGTAGGTACCGACATGACCCTGAATGTCTGGGCAAGATCCTGATTCTTATCCACATCGATCTTAACGATTGTGGCCGAGTCGCCTATCTTGTCCTTAAGTTGCTCCAGAATAGGATGCATCATCTTACAAGGTCCGCACCATGTAGCATAGAAGTCGACAAGAGTCGGCTTTTTATCTTTGATAATATCGTTGAATTCAGCCATAATATGATAGTTTTAGTGATTAATTCTTGAACTATAACATATTGCAAAAGAAAATGTTCATCGCGACAGCTCAACCCAAAGAGTCGAGCACCTTGCGTATACGCTCATATGTGGTGATACGCGTAGGCACAAGCGGCAGACGAAGTTCATTCTCAATGAAACCCATAGCATGGAGCAGACATTTCACACCTGCAGGATTGCCATCGACAAAAAGAAGACTGAACAGCTCGGTAAAACGGTGATGGATAGTGAGTGCGCGCTGATAATCACCCTCCAGCGCCAGACGCACCATCCGTGAGAATTCCTTCGGAAAAGCATTGCCAATCACTGATATCACCCCAACCGCACCGAGCGTGATCAACGGAAAGGTAATGCCGTCGTCACCTGAGATCACCATAAAATCGGCAGGCTTGTTCTTAATTATATCATCCATCTGGTTGATATTGCCGGATGCCTCCTTCACACCAATGATATTGGAGAACTCCCGGGCAAGACGAAGAGTGGTCTCGGCTGTCATGTTGACACCGGTGCGTCCCGGCACATTATACAGTATCACCGGAAGCGGCGAGGCTTCGGCAATGGCCTTATAATGTTGATAGATACCTTCCTGAGATGGTTTATTATAATATGGTACGACCGACAGCACAGCTGCAAAAGATGTGAGATCAACCGTCTTCAGCTCCTCAACAAGCGCCATCGTATTGTTGCCACCAATCCCTATAACCAATGGGACACGCCCGGCCACACGCTCAGCGATAAACGAGCGCAAAGTGGCCTTCTCATCGCTTGTCAGAGTAGCGGTCTCTGCTGTAGTGCCAAGCACCACCAGATAATCCACACCATTCTTTATCTGATATTCAAGCAAGCGGGCCAAAGCTGTGTAATCAACCGATTTGTCATGCTTAAAGGGAGTGACAAGAGCCACACCCATGCCTGTTAAATTAATACGCGCCATATATGCGGAATCGATTTGTTTGTATTGCAAAGGTAGGAATTATTTATTGAACTCATTTTATACACGATTAAAAAATTTGGATATCATACTCCACAGCACCAATCAGATTTTTAATATGAATTTTGTCGTTTGAAAAATTTCACATACCTTTGCCTCGCTTTTGGTTCATCTTCCATTGATAAAGGAGATGACCATGAAGCGTGGATTTGTATCCATGCTTCAGAAGAGGGAACGCAGTGTAAATCTGCGACATTACCCGATGCTGTAAATCTCGAAAAGAGTGCAGCCATTACGCCACTGATGAGCAAAATTGCCCTGGGTCTAAAGAAATCAGATCCGTTGAAAACTACCGGCAATTTATAGTTGGGAAGGCGGCTGTACTAATGAGATAAGTCAGAAGACCTGCCAATAGCCATTGTATAACCAAGATCACGGGATTATGATCAGAAACTTAGGCTTTAATGGCAGCTGTCGGCATGCTATATCCTTTCGTTACATAGCTATTGCCGCTCTCACCTTTACAAGTGGGAGCATTCATGCATTGGACATGCATGAATCACTCAACGCCGACTCCCTGACACATTCACTAAAAGAGGTCACTGTCACAGCCAATGTATCGCTACTGACACCTACCAAAGTAATAGGCCGCGACCAACTGGAGTCAATGCCATCCAATTCTGTGGCCGATGCTTTGAAATATATAGCCGGTGTGCAGATCAAAGATTATGGTGGTCTTGGAGGACAAAAGACTATAAACGTGCGGTCGCTTGGCTCACAGCACGTTGGCGTATACCTCGATGGAGTTAGAATCACCAATGTACAGAACGGTACGGTTGATCTTGGCAAATTTTCCCTGTCGACTCTCGAAAGTGTATCGCTATACAATGCCAATAAAGCTGAAGCATTGATGACCGCAAGCGAATATGCCTCGGCATCAACAGTATACCTGCGTACTCGCCGCCCACAGGCCACATCAGCCACCATCTCGCAAAGCGCAGGCTCATTCCATCTATACAAGACTGATCTGAACCTGTCGCTAAAACAGTACGGATTCATTGACGCCAATCTCACTCATTCAAAAGGAGACTATCCTTTTGAGTACCACAATGAATACGAAGATACCACAGGCATACGGCGCAATTCCGACATTACTATGTTCCGCATAGAGGGTTGCGGATTCTACCGTGGTTTCAATCTGCATGCCTATTACTTCAACTCACGGCGTGGTCTGCCTGGTGGAGTGGTACGCCGCCTCTCTGACAGATATACAGATGTAGGACGCGAATGGGACAGCAATTTTTTCACCCAGCTAAGCTACAATGGAGAAATATCACGTATAAACATCCGCAGTATAGTGAAATACGCCAACGACTACCTGCACTACAGGTCGGACTATCCGGAAAACATATCGGTACATTCCAACAACCGGTATCGCCAACAAGATCTGTATGCCGCTCTGGCCGGTTCGTATCAAATACGTGATTTTAAATTCTCGGCCTCGACCGACTTACGATGGTCTGATCTGGTGACTGATGTGCGCAATTTCCGGTATGTCTACCGTCTTGACAATAAAGTATCGCTTGCAGCATTTTATACCCGCCGGAATCTTAATCTCAGCATATCCGGACTGTACACAACTGTCACCGACCATACACGCGGTGAAGCAAACCCACTGCGCAAACTGACCTGGACTGCCATGGGTAGCTATAATTTCGGTCAATTTTCTGTCAGAACATTCTACAAATCAGTATTCCGCACCCCTACCCTCAACGATCTATATTATACTCTTGTAGGCAATCGCAATCTACGTCCTGAGTATACACGCCAGCTCAACATAGGCACCACATACCACAGCAGCCTACTCGACATACAGATTGACGCCTACTACAACCGCGTGCTCGACCGCATAGTATGTCTGCCGCTCAAAGGCTCTTACCAATGGACAATGATGAACTACGGACTCACCCGATGTCTGGGTATCGACCTGTCGGCCACAGTATTCCTGCCACACAGTTCACTGATGATTGCTACCACCTGGCAGGATGACCGGAACCGCACCGATCCCACCGACTCGGCATACAACGATTTCATCGCCTATTCCCCGCGTTGGTCGGTGACAGCAGTATATTCACTTCATTACAAGGGATTTTACGGATCTATTTCGCACATGTTCGTCGACAAACGCTACTGGACAGCCGAGAATATGATCGAACCTCCGTTGTCGGCCTACAACTGTACCGACATCAAAATAGGCTGTAAATACCGTATCCTTACCGTTGAGGCGGAATGCCAGGATCTGTTTGATGTGAGGTACGAACTGATACAGCGTTGGCCTATGCCAGGACGCCGATTCATGGCCACACTCAAGATCAGTCTATAAAAGAGGCTATACTCTACAACATCTCAATAATATGTCAACTCTTAACAATCATTTGTACGGCACAATATGCTGCGCAATGACCCTCACATTGTCGGCATGCTCATCAGACACGCCAGAGCTATCAGGCGATCACAGTCCTATAAATCCAGCCGCAACTGTCGAGAATCTAATAATCTGCGATGAAGGAAATTGGCAATCGGACAACGGACAACTCTCATATTGGGATTGCACCACTCGGACTATGACCAACCAATGGTTTCGTAAAATCAACGGGATGAAACTCGGCGATACTCCCAACGATATCCTACAGATCAACGATGACCTAATAGCCATTGCTGTCAACTGGTCAAATATCATTCAATATATCCACTGCGATGGTTCGGCCTGCGGCGCTACCGAAAATGTGCCTAACAACCGACGTATGTGTACAGATGGAGACTATCTCTATATCACCAGCTATGCGCATATCTGTGGCTCG
>CANPDS010000140.1 GCA_947573015.1 uncultured Muribaculum sp. | reverse complement strand
ATGAAAGCGACGGATTCCCACTGATCGGGAAAGGAATGCTGCGCGTACCTACAATAGCCACTTGCGCTTCGATTCCAGCACGGTTGAGAAGCGTAGCAAGCAGTAATGCCATCCCTTTACAATCGCCATAGCGCTTACGCAACACTTCCGCCGGAGCATCCGGACGATATGCCGCCTCACCCTCCTCAAATGCCACATATCTTATATTGTGCTGCACATACCGGTAGATCTTCTCTATCAGCGAATCGCGTGAGACAGCATTTCCCACAATCTCAGCAAGCACACGCGAAGCATCGGTCAACGTAGTGTCTACATCAAGGCGCCGGCGATGATAGCGATAAAGCGAATCAGTATCAGGAAAATAACCTTTCACCATTACGTACGGCAGTGAAGACATAGCCGGAGGTGACGATGGATCCGAAGGCATCTCTTTCAACTCGGCAAGGGTGTATGTAATGACACGGCTACCATCGGAATTATTCACATCCGAACGTGTGATACCTGACGATGGGAAATTATGATCGACAAGCTCTATGCCGGCATATTCGGCAGGGATATCAACAGTAATCTTCTTGCTTCTCACAGGGTATTCATCGCCTGGATAAAATCCGGTGAAATAAGCGGCATCGGTAAATGTGCGTTTAAACTGAGCTTTCGCTTTCTTGCCTTTCGATTGCAGATTAAAATTAAAGAAACACACCTTGCTGTCATCGTGGAACACAGATGGAGAGTTGGCATTGCGATATTGCGGTTTGCCACCTGACGCCTTATCGAGACGCACTATATTATTATGGAATATATGAGGCTGCACAGTCCCCGAGCGTCTTGTAGCAAGATACTCCTCGCTTACTGCATGCACAACCTCCGGACCATTTTTTCCGACAACAAAACGAAACTCTTCCTCGGCCTGAGCGATCACGACATTTTCATCGCGTGCGCCATTCATAGTAAAAACAGAGCAGACAAAAAACAAGACACTCAATGTCATCAAACGGACTTCCATGGGGATAACAGGTTTTGCAAATGTGATAAATAAGCCTTGAAATTTATTACGTAATCTGATTGTATAAATACTTTACATTTCTGCCTAAGTCATTCCCACGTATCTTATCCTCATCTTCAATAGTGTAGAGCGCCACACTCTTTCAGTTTTGGAGAAAATACATCTGAAAATCCATTTCTCAGAAATATAAAACAATCTTCACTACTTACTTATGCCCAAAGATAGTTCCATCAAAACAGAAAAAGCGTGATTTATATCACACTTTTTCAATATCCAGGAAATTATTCACATTAAATCGCCGAAATATCCGATCAATTCCGCATTCTCGCCCTCATCCTGGCGAAAGCCTCACGCGAAATACCAAGATATGAAGCAATGGCAGCATTCGACATATGCTTATTCAAGTCGGGCACTCTTGTGAGCAATTCACGGTAGCGAGCCTCAACCGAATCACATCTGCTGCTGATAGCGCGCATCATCAATCCATATGCCACAGCATGAGTAAAATCCGTGCGATAACCGGGCTTCAACTCACGGTCCATGTAATTAATGACAGCATCAACCGGGATAACGTATACTTCCGACCGGCAAAGAGCCACAACATCCAACTCCGAACTACGGCCTAAGACCGTCGAAACATATGCGCCGATAATCTCGCCTGCGAATGCGAGTGAACATGTCTGATTGTTGCCCTTGTAGTCGGGACGCATAAATGCAAAGGCTCCAGATTTGACCAACCCCATATTCTGAGCGCAGACACCGATATTGCAGAAATGCTCACCACGCATAAGCGTACGCAACTCTCCCTCCTGCCTCATATAGTCGCTCAACGGAGACATATCAAACACATCGTATACCTTCAAATCAGCCATATGCACGTTAAAATTCGGTCTGCATAATCCGAACAGTCAACTATAATAACGGTTTCCAGAGCCTGTAAAAAGCTATTAAAACTCCCAAAGACGAGTGGAAAGGTTGAGCATGAATGTAGTGGCACCAGTGTGAGGCTGCGATAAAGCCACACCGACAGAAAACTGTCTTACATTCACACCGGCACAAGCCGAAAAGCCACTGAGAAAACTGCGTGAATAGGTGCCCATGTCAGTGCGAGTCTTATAATTATACCCTACGCCGATATAAAAACGGTCGGTAGGCAACCACTCTACGCCAAACACCAAATGGCGGAAAAGATTCGAGCCAAACGAATCTTTCTTCTCCATCTCGTCAGTTGAAGAACCGTCTCCGGCATCATAATAGGGAAGATGCCATTTGGTAAGATTCCACGCAGTGACCGACAGACGCAATGGCACATCGGCAAGCTGCTTGCTCAGGCCAAGACGCACATCCACCGGCAAACGGTCGTAGCGCTCATTGAAACGCTTAATCTGACCGCCAAGATTAGCTACGACTGCCGACAGCGACACTCCACGGTCGGGATTATAATAGTTTATACCAAGGTCAGTGCCAAGGGCAAATGCAGAATAAGACTCATACGAAGAATACAGTGCCTTAACGGTGATACCTCCACGAAGACGATCGGTAATGTCATGGCTGTATGTTGCTGAAAAAGCTACATCTTTTGCAGAAAAGGTGCCGGTAATATTGCCAGCTACATCTGTAGCCTTCATATCTCCATAGCCAAAATATTGCACTCCGGCAGCCCAGGCTCCATGATCGCCGGCAGCCATACCGTAGCGCACACCTCCGAAATTCGACTCACCGACATAATGCATATAATTGAGTCCAAGCTGTTTCTCTACTTCAGGTCCGAGCAACGCCGGATTCTGGTCAATGCTGTTGATGTCATCATCGACTATGGTGACATTCACACCACCCAGTCCATAGATACGGCTTGAGGAGGAAATGTTAAGGAAATTGTATGCGGTGGACCCATCAGCAGCATATGCTCCCGAACCACATACCACTGCCATCAGCAGATATAGGAAGTTTCGTTTAAATGTCATTACTTTATCCATTATAGGAAGTCGCAAAAAGACACATCTGATGCCTATCGCGTGCGCGACCCTATTTTGGTAACGGTCTCCGTCCTCTCATATTGCCTGATGATTCAGCTAAAATGCAAATAATCTTAAAACATCGCTAAACAAATCCAAAAAACCGCCCGGAGTGTTGCAATTAACATCGACTAAATATAAATTTGCAGCAGAAGCATCACAACATACAGCCTCTCTATCGGATGCGATGCCAGAACCTCTCACACCTTTATATGATTAACAGCTATACCTCTGACAAATCGCCTCTCCCTCTCTCCCAGTTAATTACAACCATGATCGTATTGCTGGCATTCGTGCCGGCAAGCGCACAGATGCGTCGCATCGCAGTACACACCACCGACCAGTCGATAGCACTGACTCAGGTGGCTCCTGTGCATGATTTTTCAGCTGACATCATAGAAGCCTACGACTTTGAAACCGTTGACGAGCCCCCTACTTTCCCCGGCGGCTACGGCGCACTTATGCAATTTATCAACTCGGAGCGCACCTATCCCGCCGATGCTTATGCACAGAAGATACAAGGTCGTGTGCTCTGCTCGTTTGTAGTACAGCCAGATGGAGCCATAACCCATATAAATGTGTTGAGAGGCATTGAGCCGTCGCTCGACCGTGAGGCCGTGCGCATACTCGATGGCATGCCGCGCTGGCATGCCGGACGCAACAATGGCTCCACAGTACCGGTATATTGTATTTTCCCGATCACCTTCCGGCTTTAGAGTTATCGGAGACGCCTGAGTCTCCAATAAAGCTCGTTTTTATCAACTTTAGGATTTTTTTGAGTGAAATTCGGGAAATATATGCTATATTCGCAACAAATAACCAAAACACCCATTGTAATATGGCAAATAAACGTAATCTCAAGAAAGCAGTAAAAGCTACATGCGGCAATATGGCCGGCGAATGCATCATCGCCCGTAACCTCATACCAGGCATAGATTCTGCCAAGATGGATCAGATCGTGATCAACATCGCAGATCTCCAATACGTGACCCTTACAAACGTATCGTTCTCGTTTGACAAAGGGCGCAAGGCATTTCCTGATATGCACGCCTACAAGACCGAGCGCGACAAATATTTCCGCAAAGCCTACAACAAACTGATCGCCGAATTCAACCAAGGCCTCGAAGATATTGTGGCCCAGATGAACGATACCCTTCCGGCAGCTCAGAAAGAAGCAAACGTAGCCGCTGCAAAATAATCACCGCTCACCATACTTCATTTCCCGTAGCATAAGGTAATGAATTTATCGAAATGGTTGCTCCGCATGGCAGGCTGGACCGTAGAATACACCGTTCCCGACTATCCGAAATGTATCATTTGCGTAGCACCACATACATCCAACTGGGACTTCATACTCGGCGAGCTGACCATACGCTCCATCGGACGCAAGGCCGGCTTTCTCATGAAAGAATCATGGTTTAAATGGCCGTTGGGAGCGTTTTTCCGCGCTCTCGGCGGCATACCGGTACCACGCAAGAATAAAAAACAGTCGCTCACCGAAGTCATTGTAAAAAAATTCAACGAGTCGCAGCGTCTAGTACTTGCCATTACCCCGGAAGGCACACGCAAGTCTACTGCAAAATGGCACAGTGGATTTCTCTACATAGTCCGCGATGCCAAAGTGCCGCTGGTGCTTGGGGCGATCGACTATAAATACAAGCGTATCATAGTTGACCGTTGCTATACACCTACAGGCGACATAGAACAAGACATGCGCCAGATCAAGCAATATTACCGACAGTTCAATGCCCGCTATCCCGACAAATTCAACACAGGAGATTAACACCCGACCTCATCTTATCGGGCCCATCTCCGTCACAGCCATAGAGCTTGACGTGATTCCGGCCGACAAAGAGGCTAATCTGCGCTCAGCCGCAGCCTCTATCGCGGCGCAAGGGAAGGATTCCGATGTCATTGTACTGCCGGAAATGTTTTCCACAGGATTCACACTTGATGCCGACAAAGCACGCAGTCTTGCCGAGAAACATGACGGGCCTACAATAAAATGGGCACGCAGACAAGCTGCCCAGGCCAACGCTGCCATAACCGGATCGTTCATCGCATCGGAGAATGGCCGCATATACAACCGTGCCTTTTTCATAGAACCGTCGGGAGAGACAACGCTGTACGACAAGCATCATCTCTTCGCTCCAGGAGGGGAAGATAAAATATACACCGCCGGGGCAATGCCACCACCGGTAGTGCGCTTCCGAGGATGGAACATTGCCTTCGCAGTATGCTACGACCTGCGTTTCCCGGCGTGGTTACGCAACATCGGCGGTGCCTACGATCTGCTGATCATGATAGCCAACTGGCCCGATGCCAGAGCTTATGCATGGCGCCAGCTGCTCATAGCACGCGCTATCGAGAATCAAGCATATGTAGCCGGATGCAACCGTTCGGGAGAAGACCCGTTTGGTTCATATTCCGGCACATCACTAATCATTGATCCCAAAGGAAAAGTGGTGGCCACAACCTCCGGAGAAGGCTCAGGCCGAACTTGCCGGGCATCGCTGTCAAAGACATCTCTTGACGATTTCCGCAAAAAATTTCCGGTATATCTCCACGGAGACATGTTTTCAATAAAGTGATGCGGAGAGCCGCATCGCTCCAATACACAAAAGAATATATATATACAAAGGGGTGCCACTCCACCAAGTGCGCTGAGATCATACCCTCCGAACCTGACGCGGATAATGCCGCCGAAGGGATTGTTGCCCATGCCGTCAGATGTCCATACATGATGCCGACGGCAATGAATCTCGGCCGAAGTTGCACCGCTGCAAAATCTGCATAACGCAACCAGATATACATATGCCGAGTTATATACCCGTTCTGTCAATAGCCGGATCCGACTCATCAGGTGGTGCCGGTATACAGGCCGATATCAAAACGATGTCGGCATTAGGCACATACGCCATGACCGCAATAACAGCTCTTACGGTGCAGAACACAGCCGGTGTATCGGCCGTAGGTTCCATAGCTCCGGAAATAGTGGCCGGACAGATCGAAGCAGTATTCACCGACATCCCTCCTAAAGCAGTAAAGATAGGAATGCTGTTTGACGCCACCACAGCATCTGCAGTAGCCGATGCATTATGGCGTAACAATGCATCGCACATCGTGCTTGATCCTGTCATGATATCAACATCAGGCAACCGGCTGCTTGCCGAAGAGGCAGTACGCGTGATTGTTGACCGGCTGATACCCATGGCAGAGATTATCACCCCGAATGCCATGGAAGCCGAAGCCATTACCGGCAGTGAAATTCCTGCGGAACAGATCGTTATTCTGAAACAGATGGGAGCAAAGGCCATACTGATCAAGGGTGGCGATACCGACCAGAGCAATGCTACCGTAACCGACTACTTTGCCGACAGCGACGGTTCAGTCACTCCACTGACAGCTCCACGCGTGGCATCGCTCAACACACATGGCACTGGCTGCACTCTCTCGTCGGCCATAGCCTCATATCTGGCAATGGGACATCCATTGCGCGACGCCGTGGTAAAGGCAAAGGCATATATCTCACAAGCCATAATGGCCGGAGCCACCATAACAACCGGTAAGGGACATGGCCCGGTAAACCACTTTTTCAGTCCTCTCCCACTCATTGTCACCGAATAGCTGTCAATGCACGAACAGCTGACCGACTTAAAACGTTTTAGTTCAAATTATATTCATGGAAATATCTGTAAACGATAAAAAAATCACAGTGCCCGAGCACACAACACTGCAAGGGGCGCTCAATCTTGCCGGAATAAATCCGGAAGGTGTGGCAACAGCACTCAATGGTGAAGTAGTGCCTTTGGTAGAACGCGACACAACGCTCCTCAAAGAGGGAGACTCGATACTTGTGATCCAGCCATTCTACGGCGGTTGACACTATGCTGAAGATTGCCATAACCCCTCCTGTCATCCACCCATCAGAAAGCAGCATGATCTCTG